>CAXSEB010000321.1:0-2715 GCA_964235805.1 uncultured Chitinophagaceae bacterium
CGTCATACACGCTCCATCTGTTACAAAAACATTTTTTGCATCCCAAACCTGGTTATGTGAATTAAGCACGGACGTTTTTGGATCTCTGCCCATTCGTGCAGAACCCATCTCGTGTATACCTTGCCCTATCGCATAATTTTTATCCCAGGTAGTAATGTTCTTTACACCGGATGCTTCAAACATAGCAACAAGTTCTTTAATGATATCCTGTCTCATTTTTAATTCGTTTTCTTTTAGGCCCGCATCCATTGAAAGCACCGGTAATCCCCATTTGTCTTTTTTATTTTTATCAAGTGTTACTTTGTTAGCATGATAAGGTAATATCTCCCCAAAACCCGTTGCACCAATTGACCATGCGCCAGGTTCAGTAAGCGCTTCTTTAAAATCAGCGCCAATGTTAAGTTCGGCTACATCCCGACTCCATCCTTCTCTGCTCGCACTTCCCTGGTAGCCATACCCACGTAAAAAGTTCCTTTTATCACCATATAAATTTGCAAACCTTGGAATGTAAAATCCATTGGCTCTTCTTCCATAATAATATTTATCAAGATAGCCTTCAACTGTACCCTGGGCACCCAGCATGTAATGATGATCCATAATGTTATGTCCTAACTCGCCGCTACTGCTGCCGAGACCATCAGCCCAAACATCTGTTGCAGAATTCATTAGAACCCATGCGCTGTTTAACGCTGAGGCATTTAAGAAAACAATACTGGAATAAAACTCATAGGTTTTATTTGTTTCCGCATCTAGAACTTCAACGCCTTTTGCCTTCTTATTATTTTTATCATAAATAATTTTTGTTACAATACTCCACGGACGCACAGTTAAATTTCCAGTAGCAATAGCGGCAGGAAGTGTAGAAGATTGTGTGCTGAAATATCCACCGAACTGGCAACCTTCCCAACACCTGTTCCTAAACTGGCATTGAGTTCTGCCCGGGATAGCCTGTGTTAAATTAGCAACACGACCAATAAACATGTGCCGTTGCCCTTTATAATATTCTTTAATTCTTGCGGCCACATCCTTTTCAACACAATTTAAATCCATCGGAGGTAAGAAGTGCCCATCTGGTAAATGAGGCAAGCCTTCTCTTGATCCGCTGATACCGGCAAATTTTTCAACATAATCATACCAGGGAATCATTTCTTTATAACGTATAGGCCAATCAACTGCAATGCCGTCTTTTACATTGGCTTCAAAATCATAATCACTCAGGCGATAGCTTTGCCTGCCCCATAAAATTGAGCGGCCGCCCAATTGATAACTTCGCCACCATGTAAATGGTTTTACCTCCACGTAGGGACAATCTTTTTCGTTGGCCCAATAATCCATTATTTGTTCCTGGGCCGCGGTACCGTACATAGCCCAGTCTCTGGATATTACGGGGTTATCCTGCTTTTGCTTAAGTGTTGCAGCCCCCCGATGGGCAAACTCCCAAGGCCGTTTAAAGGCCGTCTTGTAATCTTTTATGTGTTCAAAGTTGCGCCCACGTTCAAGCATAAGTACTTTTAAACCTTTTTCAGTCAGCTCCTTTGCTGCCCAACCGCCGCTAATACCGGAACCGATTACGATAGCATCATAGGTGTTCTGTGCTGCTGCTTTGTTATTTATATTTAACGAATCGCCTGGCATAAATTATTTTTATCTTAAGTGGGATAATTTAGTTTGATAATGAATAAACTTTCTGAAGCTACAAGTAACTTAATTAAGAAAATGGCATGTAAAGCCTCTTACAATTTTGCAATATCAACTTTTCTGTAGTAGATTTCCGCACCTTCTGATTGTATCAATATTTTACCTTCTGATACACTTGGTGATTCTCCCTCATTTACTATTTTACCATTAACCATATAAGTAACCTTTCCTTTGTCAGCAATTATTTCTACCCTGTTCCATTGGCCCGTCGGCAATTCTGCATCCAGCTTTTTAGTAACTCTTGTAAAAGAGTCTGCCTGTGTTCTTGTTCCATTCACTACAATTGTAGTGTTCTTAATAAGCCACATATCTCCCGTATCTCCCTCCTGTATCTGGCATTCAATTGATTTAGGCCAAACAGAATTTCTTTCATTAACATAATCTTTTTCGTTTAAGGGAAAGTAATAACAAATTCCATTATCCCGTTTAATGGTATCAGCATCCCTTGGAGGATATTTTTTTGTTCCCCACTTAAACTCGGCAACAAGATGAAAGTTTTTATACGCTTTTTTTGTAGCAATATAACCAAACTCTTTACCTGAAATGTGTAACAACCCGCTATCGATATTAAATACTTTTTCCGGATCATTATTTTTTCCTTTGGTACGAAGAAAACTGTACCAATCGTTTAAGTTTTTTCCGTTAAAGAGCGGCTTAAAATTTACATGTGTTACTGATGCCTGTTTATCAATCGTATGTTGGGCTTTGGTGTAAGAACAGATCAACACTCCACAGCAGATAAGTATTTGTTTCAAGCTAATGTGTTTGTAAATTTTAATTAAATCTTAATTGACACGTAACAATTTAACCATTTATTTATTAGGGCTTCAATTTAATTGCTACAGCACCGGCTTTTAGTCTATCGGTTTCATTTATTATGCGTAAAAATTTTAGGTGCTTCATTATTTAAAGCTGCAATTATTACTTTACCTCCTTGTGTTTTCACTTCCAATATATCTCTAATTGCGCCTTTTATGTTTATGCCGCTTTGCTTTTGGCTTAATGCAGTAAAGTTTC
>CAXSEB010000322.1:0-2703 GCA_964235805.1 uncultured Chitinophagaceae bacterium
ATTTATAACAAAGTAATCTACACAATCGTATAATTCTCTAAAGCAGATTTCGTAATCTTTCCATGCGTCTTCATTTGAGGTCGCTTTGCTTTTGCCAATGTTTCCCCCAATAACACATCGTTGATTGTTGTTCGTTGATAGTTGATCGTAGTTGATTTTTTTTCGCCACTTCCTTAGTCTTTCTGCAACAGTCTTTACGCCATCATTGTTAAATCCCATGCGGTTTATAATCGCCTTATCTTTTGGTAAACGAAATAACCGCGGCTTATCATTTCCTTTTTGAGGCAAAGGAGTTACAGTTCCTATCTCTATAAACCCAAATCCCAAAGTTTCCAATTCAGCAAGATAGACGGCGTTCTTATCAAAACCTGCTGCAAGCCCAACAGGATTTCTGAATGTTAGGCCGAAAATTTTTTTTTCTAATTGAGTGTCGGATATCGAATATTGACTATAAACTATCTTCTTAACAAAAGGAGTCCTTAACAGAAGCCTCAAAAAATTCATCGAAAGATGATGTACTTGTTCAGCATCAAACAGGAATAATATATTTCGGAGCAATTTATACATTAGCGCCGCGAAGATAATATCTGAACCATGATTTACAGGATTTGTTTGATTTATTAGATTGATTTAAATAGGTAATTTTGACTTTAGATTTTCTATTTTCCTCTTAAAATTATTTCACATGCAGGAAGCATATATAGTTGCAGGATATAGAACAGCGGTTACCAAAGCAAAACGCGGTGGATTTAGGTTTTACAGGCCGGATGATTTGGCAGTAGATGTAATTAAAGGATTATTAGCATCTGTTCCGCAATTAGATAGTAAAAGAGTAGATGATCTTATAGTTGGAAACGCTGTGCCGGAAGCTGAGCAAGGTTTGCAGGTTGGCAGAATGATAAGCGTGAGAGCTTTAGGTATTGAAGTGCCGGGAATGACGGTGAACAGGTATTGTGCAAGTGGTCTGGAAACTATTGCAATTGCAACTGCTAAAATACGCAGCGGGCAAGCAGAGTGTATTGTAGCTGGCGGCACAGAAAGTATGAGCATGGTGCCAACAGCAGGATGGAAAACAGTTCCTGCATATTCAGTTGCTACCGACACGCCAGACTATTATTTAGGAATGGGCTTAACTGCCGAAGCTGTAGCTAAAGAATATAACGTTTCACGTGATGCACAGGATGAATTTAGTTTTAAGTCTCATAAAAAAGCGTTTAATGCCATTGAAAGCGGGCATTTTAAAAACGGAATTCTGCCAATAAACATTGAAGAAGTTTTTATAGATGAAAACGGTAAAAAGCAAACGAGAAATTTTGTTGTAGATACAGATGAGGGAGTGAGAACCGATACTACACTTGAAGCGCTTTCTAAACTAAAGCCTGTATTTGCGTCAGCCGGCACTGTTACTGCCGGTAACTCTTCGCAAACAAGCGATGGCGCTGCTTTTGTGATTGTAATGAGCGATAGAATGGTAAATGAATTAGGCTTAAAGCCAATTGCAAGGCTGGTATCTTGTGCCAGTGCCGGCGTTCATCCACGAGTTATGGGCATCGGTCCGGTGGAAGCAGTACCTAAGGCATTGCAGCAGGCAGGCATGAACCAATCTCAAATTGACCTGGTTGAATTAAATGAAGCCTTTGCTTCACAATCATTAGCCGTTATAGATAAACTGCAGCTGGATCCTGCAATTGTAAATATCAACGGCGGAGCAATTGCGTTAGGCCATCCATTGGGCTGTACCGGCACTAAACTAACTATACAGATCATTAACGATATGAAGCGCCTGGAAAAAAAATATGGAATGGTAACTGCCTGTGTTGGCGGTGGACAAGGCATCGCAGGCATTATTGAAAATATAAATTGATTTTGCCGTGCCCTTCGTGTTTAATCAGCAGGGCACATTTTCAGCAGCTTGGTTTTCTCTCTCTGTTTCTAAAGTAACATGGTGTATATTCTTATGTTCCAGTACATGTTTTAATTTGGCTTTTATATTCTGTTCTTCATTTAAGGCGATGCTTTGTGGCAATACTAAATGAGCCGTTAAAGCATTTTCTGTGGTGCTTATTGCCCAAATGTGTATATGATATAAATCGACTACACCGTTTATCTTTAATGCTGTTGCTTTAATATCGCCAATATTAATATTTGAAGGAACTCCGTCAAGAGAAAGACGGAGGCTATCTTTTAACAGGTGATATGTGCTCCATAGAATTACTAGCGCAACTATGATTCCTAAAAGAGGATCTATCCAAAACCACTTTAAATAATAGATCGTCACACCTCCGATTACGATAACAAGAGAAACCATTGCATCAGACATTAAATGCAGGTAGGCACTTTTAATGTTCAGGTCATTTTCTTTATGCTTAAAGAACATTATTGCCGTGGTAAAATTTATTATTATTCCGATACCTGCAATTAAGGCTATACTTAATCCTGCTACTGGTTGTGGATTTAGTAATCTTCTCAGCGCTTCGTAAGCAATAATGCCGATTGATATCAACAATATCATGGAATTAAATAGTGCAACTAGAATAGAGGTTTTTCTATAGCCATACGTAAATTGTTCATTGGATTTCACTTTCAATAATCTGAATGCAAATAACGAAAGGGCGAGTGAGCCTACATCACCTAAGTTATGCCCTGCATCTGAAAGTAATGATAAGGAATGATTAAATAAACCTGCAATAACTTCTAATAAAA
>CAXSEB010000323.1:0-2353 GCA_964235805.1 uncultured Chitinophagaceae bacterium
CAGATAAAAGAAAGATTATACGAAGGCGACACATGGAAAGTGATCGTTGATGAGATTGTAAACAATCTTCCCGATAAAATTTATATTAGCTTTGATATTGATGGTTTAGATCCTAAACTTTGTCCGCATACGGGAACTCCCGTACAGGGCGGCTTTGAGACAGAACAAATTTTTTATCTTTTTAAAAAAGCGTTGCAAAGCGGTAAACAGTTGATCGGATTTGATTTAAACGAAGTAGGAATAAGCCCTGATGAATGGGACGAAAACGTAGGAGCCAGGGTTTTATTTAAATTATGTAATTTGATGGTGGCCGGTAAAAGTTATGCAAACGCAGGAGTTTAATATTGAGCTAAGAAATGAGAAAATAAAAACGTACCGCCTAATAACTTTACTGGTTGTAATTTTAAATACTTTGTTTTTTATTTCTTCCTTGTTTGAGAGGGCTCAAAGTAAGAGTGCTCTTATATCTCTTGTTTTTATTGCAGTATACACTGTTTTCAGATTTTATAAATGTAAAAAGGAGAACCTTTCTTTTTACTTTGATGAATGGATCTATTTTTTACTGATGCTTTTGTGGGTTAACAATTACCTGTTAGCAATTATTTGTCTTCTCTTATTTTTATCTTACACAATAAGCTTACAAAAAATCATTTTTACGTTTAATGCGATTGACATTAAACAAAAGAATTTCCCCTGGAAAAGATATCAATGGCACGAGCTAAGCAACGTTCTTATTAAAGATAGCCTGCTTACTTTAGACTTTAAAAGCAACAAGTTATTGCAAGCAGAAATTACAGACAATAATATTAATGAAGCAGCATTTAATGCTTTTGCTAAAGACCTTCTGAGTAAATGAATGCATTAAATCATAGTCCATATTTGCTATACTCCGATGGAAGCGGAAATATTTATGAGGATGAAAGTTTGTATGCATGCGGTCGTTCAGGCTGGGATGCATTGCCGGTAAATGACGATGGTTGGATAGAATTACCGACGGGCGGAAGCAAATATGAATTGCCGGGCCGGCGTGCCATTGGCATAGATGTAGAAACAGGTGAGATGCGTTTATGTGAGAAAGGATGGGCAGTAGCCGCTTTTATACCGCCTGCTTATACAGGTTTATACTTAGCCGCTTACGAAACGTTGCCCGGTGCTGCTTTGTTGCCATTGTTTTGTTACACAGCAATTGGCTGGTATAATAACAGGTTTTATGTTCCGGCAGTACGCATTGAAAAAGATATAAGGCAGGAAAGCATTGGCTTTAATGATGATAAAATAGAATCCGGTGTAAATAAATTTCTTTCGGCCTATCCGCATAACCGTTTGGTAAAACATCTTGCGCAAAACTGTTGTCTTACTTATCATTGTCCTGCTGCAAGAAATTATTTTATGGGTAGATGGGAGTGCCCGATTCCAACTTCTCCTGCATGTAATGCAAACTGTATCGGCTGTATTTCTTTTCAGCCTTTTGAAGAAAAAATCACCTCAACACAGGACAGGCTTATGTTTAAGCCGACTGCAGAAGAAATCATTGAATATACTGTTCCACATCTGGAAAGTGCTCAATTTCCTATTGTAAGCTTCGGGCAGGGTTGCGAAGGAGAACCATTGCTTATGTGGGAAATTATCCGTGAAGCGATTTTAGGAATAAGGAAGCATACGCAAAAGGGAAGCATTAATATCAATACCAACGGATCAAAGCCAAATGCCGTGAAAGCTCTGTGTGAAGCTGGTTTAAACAGTATTCGTGTAAGCACAAATTCACTTAGAGAAGAAATATATACACCTTATTACAGGCCCAACAATTATACGTTTGATGACATTATTGAAAGCTTGAAAATAGTTGATGGTTATGGTGGCTGGACGAGCATAAACTATTTTGTATTTCCTGGCATGACCGACAGTGTTGATGAATACGAAGCTTTAAGAAAAGTAATAAGCAGCACAGGGCTTAAAATGATCCAATGGCGCAACTTTAATATTGACCCTGATTGGTATCTTGGCAAGTTAGGAGTGAAGGATACCGGGGAATTTATCGGGATCAAACAAATGATGGAGTTACTTAAAGAAGAATTTCCCGAAATAAAATTTGGTTACTTCAATCCATCAATAGAAAGAATTAAAGGAAACTACGAAGTTCACTTTGCGCATTAACGAAGTCAATGGATGGGTATACCCTGAAATCAGTTACATTCTCAACTCTCAATTATTAACTCTCAATTTTTAATTAATATAACTGTGCAAATATTTCAGCCACGTAGTTATAAAAAATGCATTGTTTGCATTGGTTATTTTGGCATCACATAAATGTAAGGTAGATTTTGCAGATCCATAATCTGTAGTCAAAACAATA
>CAXSEB010000323.1:2363-2695 GCA_964235805.1 uncultured Chitinophagaceae bacterium
CTTCTGCACTTAAATTTAATTTAAGCCCGTGAAAAGCAGTGCTTCCGATAGAGGTATCTATCTTTTCCGGTATTTTCTTTTTAGGATCGCTTAAGAGTTTAGCTATCTTTTCTACAACAGCAATAACTTCTTTCACCCTGTTTTTATCTATCGGAAAATATCCTTTAAAGTTATTTTCTGATGATAAAGTATTAGCATAAATAACAGGAAGACTCATCTTTTTATCAACTAAAGCATCGTGAAAAGCATCCTTGACAAACGCAGATTTATTATCTGTACCGAAAAGCTTTTTAAAATTTGTTTCGTTTTCAGTGAACCAAGTCTCGTTTGGT
>CAXSEB010000324.1:0-2685 GCA_964235805.1 uncultured Chitinophagaceae bacterium
GATATTACTGCCTTTACTTTATTATTGGTTTGCTGTAATGCTTTCACCAAAAGTTCACTGCTCTTTGTACGACTTTCAACAATTTTTCTTTTATAACTTGAGGTCCATCTTTTATCCATTACTCCTGCTCCTGCAAGATTGATTATAAAATCTGCCATTGCAACCGCATCCATATCGATTTGCTGATTTTCTACATCCCACCTGGCATAGCTTACACCTGGTTTTGTGTTAACAGAGACGGGTTTTCTTGATAAGATTATTACCTCGTAACCTCTCCTGGTAAAATGGCTTGTTAAATTTTTTCCGATAAGCCCCGTGCCTCCGCTGATAAGAACTACAGGCATAATTATTTATGTAATTAGTTAGCAAAGTAACTTCTTACATTTGCTTATGAAGTTATAAATAGCCAGTAAAATTATTACATCTTCTAACACTATGAAATTTAAAATATCACTTTTAACAGGTGTCTTTATTTTTCCTCTTTTTGTTTTTGCTCAACAAATTAAATATTCATCACCTGAAAGAGACGACACAAAGGCCTTAAATTTCGAGGTAGTTGGTAAGGTGAGCGGCAACTTTGTAGTCTACAAAAATATACGTACAAAGAATGCTGTTAGTATCTACGATAACGATATGCAATTGAAGCAAAGAGTTGAGCTGGATTTTATACCCGACAGGACAATTAATGTTGACTTTGTTGCCTATCCAGATTTTTTTTATGTTATATACCAGTATCAAAGACGAAGCATTTTATATTGTATGGGCGCAAAGCTTGATGGTGATGGAAAGCAAATTGGTGAGCCTGTGCAACTTGATACTACCTACATAAACGTATTTGCAGATAATAAGATTTATAACACCATTTTTAGCGAAGACAGGCAACATATAATGATCTATAAGATCCAGAAAAAAAATGAGAAATTCAACTTCACTACTTTACTATTTAATCCACGTTTGGAACTGCAGCGTAAGTCGCGTTGGGTTGTACCCTATGAGGAAAGAAGAGATGTTTACAGCGATTTTTTTGTAGATAATGATGGCAATTTTGTATTTGCAAAAAGTGAGAAAGAAGGCGCAAGAGATTTAATATCGGGAGTATTTATTGTTACTAAAACGCCGCTGTCTGATACATTTAGCACTCATGCCATAAACATTAATAATTTTTTTCTTGATGAATTAAAGTTAAAGGTTGACAACGTTAACAGGAAGTATTTATTGAACTCGTTTTTTTACCGGCAAAAAAGAGGAAATATTGATGGCCTTTATACAGCAGTTTGGGACAGAGAAAGTAACCAACAAACAGTAAGCAATTTTATTAAGTTTAACGACACGTTAAGGCAAGAAGCCAGGGTTGAAGGCGGTACAAAATATGCTTTCAACGATTACTTTATAAGAAATGTAATTTTAAAGAAAGATGGCGGCTTTATATTAACTGGTGAAAACTATTATACACAATCACGAGGTAACCCATGGAACCGCCAGGACTTTTTGTACGGATATTCTTCCTTATCTTCTTACAATTATTATTTATACTCTCCAACCGGATATTGGTACAGGCCAAGAGGTTTTAATTCTCAAACCCGGTACTATTACAACAACGTAGTAGTAATGGAAATTGATAAGAGCGGACAATTAGTGTGGAGTAACGTTTTACATAAAACACAGTTTGACGATGAAACCGATAATTTTCTTTCCTTCCAGGTGATGAATGCCGGAGGAGAGCTTCATTTTTTATTTAATGAACTGGAAAGAAGAAATCAATTGATAGCCGACCAAAGTGTTACTGCTGATGGAATATTAAAAAGAAACCCAACCTTAAAAAGCTTAGATAAAGGTTTCCAGTTTATGCCAAAGTTTGCGAAGCAGGTGAGTTCAAAACAGATTATTGTTCCGTGTATACTTAGAAATTATATCTGCTTTGCCAAGATTGATTACTCATAGCAACCGCTAATTTGCAATTGTCTAATAACTTTTACCGGCAATACACTTTGGCGATTGTTCATTAATATTATTAATTTTAAGCTTTAATTTTAACCTTATCTGGTGGTAGGTATTTTTAAAGCCAATAATCCTGTAAATACTTTCCTGCTATTTTTTTATGGTTTAATTCTAAAAATATCTTTCTTCTCGCATTACCCTCTACCTGTAAGCGGCAAAACTGATGGCATATTATATAATGAACTGCTTTTGGTATTACAAACAATAAGCAATGATCTTCCGGTTATTTACTCAATCATAACTTACCTCTTACTTTTTATTCAGGCGGTTACGTTTAACAAAATCTTTAATCATCAGCATCTTACACAGCGCCCCACTTATCTTCCGGCAATGACTTATTTGCTTATTACTTCACTTTTTTCTGAGTGGAATATGTTAAGCAGCACACTAATAGCAAACACATTATTCATTTGGGTGTGGTACAAATTAAACACTCTATACAATAGTAAACAGGCAAAGGCTGATTTGTTTTACATTGGCATGGCAATCGGTGTAGCGGCCTTGTTTTACTTTCCATTGCTGGCTTTTGCAATAATGATTTCGTACCATTTTAATAATTAACATATTCAGCTTATTAATAAATAAGATGCATTCAAATTTCAAGTGACAGAATCCATGATTTATGTGGATCCCCACCGATTTCCAAGTCCAAAATGTGGTTTGTCTTTGTTCCTTTACCTTGTTTAA
>CAXSEB010000325.1:0-2676 GCA_964235805.1 uncultured Chitinophagaceae bacterium
CAGAACAGATGGGTTTCTTTGTACACTTGATAGCAGGAGGGAACTTGTAGATAAAGATGTACAACTGGCCATTAAAAAAGAAACGTTTTGTATGAATCTTATAAGATTGAACGAAAATAATTTTTTACAAACGCTGCGCAATAAGCTCTCATGGGGACTTGATAAAAGAAATTAAAGATCAAAACACACATCATTAATTCTTTAACATCAAATAAACTCTGCTATTTTTCGTTTATTCCAACATTTACTTACTTTGCAATCCACATGAAAAAAATCTTGATCCTTTTTCCGGTAACAATTTTTTGGTTATGTACTAATACTGCCATTGCACAGGACCAATACATACAGCAAGGTGAATTTGGAATAACGGCCGGGGTTGCTCATTATTTTGGTGATCTCAATAACAAGGCTGCTATAAACAGGCCAAAACCGGCGTTTGGAATTTTCTTCAGAAAACAATTTGGAAATTATACAGGATTGCGTGTTGGAGCACATTATGCACAATTAGGTTACAGTGATATATATAGCAAAAATGAATTTCAACAGCGAAGAAACCTAAGTTTTAATACAAACATTTTTGAATTTGCCTTGCAGGGAGATTTTAATTTTTTCAAATTTGTTCCTAACGATCCGGATCATTCATTTACTCCGTATGTTACCTTAGGAATAGGTATTTTCAGTTATGACCCATATGCATATTACAATGGCGAAAAAAATTTTCTAAGGCCATTGAATACTGAAGGCGAAACGTTTTATAAAAACAGGAAAGCTTACGGAGCTATGTCACTGTGTTTCCCGATAGGTGCAGGATTTAAATTTAATCTTTCACAAAATGTGAATGTATCCTTTGAAGTTTCGCATCGTTTTACCGGCACAGATTATATTGATGATGTAAGTACAACTTATGTTGGTATTGATAAATTTCCTTCTCCGAATGGTCAGCCATCTATAGCTGGTATTTTACAAGACCGGTCGTTTGAAGTTGGTGAGCCAATTGGCATTGAGGGTCGCCAAAGAGGATGGAGCAAACAGAAGGATCAATATATATTTGCAGAGATAGGCTTCTCATTCAACATATCTTCTTACACTTGCCCTACAGCAAGGTAACTTTGCCAACTTCTATAAACGGTTTAAAAGGAACAATTTGGTCTGCCTGCAAATAGCAACTATTTGTTACTTTTACTTCAAAGGCAGGGCTTAAAGCCTTATCTAAATTTTAACCGTATACATGAGCCTGAAAGATAAATTGGATCTCAAGAAGATTCCACATCATATAGCAATTATCATGGATGGCAATGGAAGGTGGGCTACTGAAAAAGGTGAGGACAGACTTTATGGGCATTTTCATGGTGTGGAAAGCGTAAGAAATATCGTAGAAGGTTGTGCAGAACTAAGTGTTGAATATCTTACTTTGTATGCTTTTAGCACAGAAAATTGGGATAGGCCACAGGATGAAGTAACTGGTTTAATGGAACTGCTTGTAGATACCATACGGCAAGAGGTTGAGACTCTCAATAAAAACAATATAAGGCTTTACGTTATAGGCAACTTTGAGTTGCTGCCGGCTTCCGCAAAAAATGGATTAAATGAAGCAATTGCTGAAACAGAAAAAAATACAGGCATGGGCCTTATTATGGCGTTAAGCTACAGCAGCCGTTGGGAGCTTACAAACGCCATGCAGCAAATGGCATACGATGTACAATCCGGTAAAGTTGACCCTAAAGATATTAACCAGGATACCTGGAGAAACTATCTGTGCACCGGAACATTTCCCGACCCTGAACTGATGATTAGAACAAGCGGAGAATATCGCATAAGTAACTTCCTACTGTATCAGTTAGCCTACTCGGAATTATATTTTACGGACACATTATGGCCGGACTTCAGAAAAGAAAATCTTTATGAAGCGATATTAGATTACCAACAAAGAGAAAGGCGTTTTGGAAAAACAGGGCAGCAAATTAAAAATCAAACCCAACTTGTACCTTAATAATCTCTTCGCATAAATTCGCTGATCAAATTTCACCTGTTAGAGGTACAAACAATCACCATTTGTTTACTACACTATTTAACAAATACTTTTAATAATTGAAACTAACTTGCTCGCTGACTAAAACTGATTTGATGCTCAAGGTTTACAAGACTTTTATATTTATAGGCATCGCTTTAATTATCAAAACAACAGCAAGCGCCCAGGTTACTTCTGATACTGCCCGCGTTAATTCTGATAGTATTTCGGTTCCGGCTGTTGTAGGTTTGGATCAAATCTTCAATTCTAAAACGCCCAAAGAATATACAATTTCTGACATAAAAGTTACAGGTACTCAATCATTCGATCCTACTCTTATTAAATCCATTTCCGGGCTGGCAACAGGTGATAAAGTAATGATACCCGGTTCGGATATTTTTAGTAAAGCAATCACTAATCTTTGGAAACAAAATCTTATCTCTAACGTTGAGATATTCTTTACCAAATTGGTAGATAAGAACCTGTCTGTAGAAATAAGCATTACAGAACGTCCAAGGTTATCCAGCTTTAAATTTAAGGGTATAAAAAAAGGTGAAGCTGATGATCTTACTACAAAAACCGGTCTTGTTAAAGGACGTGTTGTAACTGAAAACATGAAGCGCTCAGCGGTTGACAACATCCGTAAGTTTTATGTAGATAAAGGCTAC
>CAXSEB010000326.1:0-2671 GCA_964235805.1 uncultured Chitinophagaceae bacterium
TTTGCTGGGAAAAAGCGGCCCGGGAATATTTAGATGTTTATCATACGCTACTTGAATGATAGTTTAACTTCCTTTAATTCAACGGAGATTATTTTTGCTTTTAATATGTGCCGCAACGATAATGCCACAGTCCGGTAGCACCAAGTAATAAAATTATATTCATCTTTGTAAATGAAACGGGCAACCGGTAGACAGCGGAGCGATTAGTCACTATTGCTCCTTTCTAACTCGATAATCGTCTTCTTTGCTGCTGCAAGCCGTAGCTGCTTATTCTTCTCTACCAGTTTTGCAGTAGCCCAATGTTCCAGTTTATGATGTGCCGGAACAAGCAATGCTGCAATACATACCAAACCCAACAACATAAGCACCGGCGAGTGATGTGTTACTTGTTCTAAAACAGGATGTAGCAACAAATTTAAGAACTCGAATACAATCAGTAAAGCAATCACACCTAAAAATTCAATCACCTTAGTATTGGTGATAACACTGCGGCTGAGTAAGAAAAATAAAATGATGAAGGTAATAATACCAAAGGCAAGCAATTCATATTGTATATTTCGCTTGCGTTGGCGGGCCTCATCTCCTACCCTGTCTGCTTCCTCTATCAGGCGAAGTTTTTCGTTAAAAGCAAGTGCCTGCGTTTTATTTAAATTATCCTGGCTAAAAATTGATGCATTAATATCTGATTCCATACGTGAATAGTAATAAGCGCTGTCCGTCCTATTAAGCTTATCATATATCCTTCTTAATAATGTGGCACCGGCAAGTTTCATATCATCATTGCTGATCTCAACACCCAGTTGAAACAATTGTGTTGCCTGTACACGTGCCTGTTTCGTTTTGTTATTATCGATAAGGAAACTTGCATAATTCATTTTGGTATAGAACTTACTATTGTAATGCGACATTGAATCTACAATTACAATGGCTTTGTTATAATAAATAACGGCAAATGCGGTATCGCCAAGCTGTTCCTGAACTCCCGCAAGCTCACGCAGTGCAACCGCATCGTAATACCTGCTTCGCAACCGCTGGTTAGTTTCATTCAAGGCTTGTGCATAATGCAATGCTGAATCTGGACGGTGCAAGCGAAGAAAACAGTCAGCCATATTATCCTGGTATTGCCGTATCATGAAGTCATACATAGAAGATGATTTGTCCGGCAGATTATCAGCACCTTTACGATTGTATTTTATTGCTTCCTCAACATTTTGAAGCTGGGTGTATACATATGCAATATCAAGGTATATTGAACTCAATCTTCGTTTGTCATTTACTTTTTCTGCAAGAGGAATAGCTTTAAATAAATACTCAAGGCCAGTAGTGTTATCACCTTTGGTGAGAAAGAAAAAGTTTGCTATCATATTGTAGCTGATAGCCAGCAGTGAGTCGTTGTTTGGATTTTCTGCTATGGTGATCATTTCAATACAAGAAGCCGAATCAATATTTCCATCACCATCAATAAAAACATCTTCATAAATTTTATTAAGAAGATCAAAGCGCTTTAAGGGTTGGATGGTGGCATTTAATACCGCTTTCAAGCTATCAACATATTTGTTTTGTGCATTAGCCGCTGTTGCAATAAAGAGGAACAAAATAGTAAACAATTTCTTTTTCATGATGCAGTTAATTAAAACATAATTGCCAGGTGGTTACAGCTCATTGCTCTTCCCCGATGTTTTGGTTAAACACGTGCCTATAGCGGCTAACATGAGCTACCATTTGGCATCTTATGTATGTAAGATAACTTTTTTGTTAATAGATTATTGTTACGCAGGGTTTGCTGAAGCACTTTAATATGATGAATCTTTATTGATTTTCACCTTCATATGATGTTACTTAATGCTTTGCCGATTTCCTGTTTTCATGGAAACAATCAGAGATATGAAGTTGCTTCACAGTAAATATGAATCGTGTTGCATCAAAAGCCAGAACGTATCACCGTTTATATTCCATACAATGTAATTCCTTCATTAAGTAAACAATAAGTAAATTCATAAAACAATTTCTTTACGTAAGTAGTATAATGAAGAAACCTCTGTTACTATTACTGGCTTTCTTAAGCACTATATATGCTTTTGCATCCCATATTGTTGGCGGCGAAGTTTATTATAAATACAAGGGTGCAGGTGCGGTTGCAGGAACAAGTGTTTACGAAATTTCACTACGGTTCTTCAGGGATTGTGATGTACAATGCGGCGAAGGCACTGAGGTTGCCTGCCTGCCCACCTCCGCCACTGTTGGAATATATCCTGCTATCTCTCCTTATTTTCCAGGCGTCTTTCTTAGCTTGCCGCTTAAAGACAGTCAGTCAATTTCACTTTCCACTTATCCTCCGTGTATAGGTAACAAGCCAAGTGTTTGCTACCAGGTAAAAACATATACCGGCGATGTTACCCTTCCTGATACTGACGCAGGATATATAATCTGTTACCAGAACTGTTGCAGGGCAGCATCTGAAAATCAGTACGGTAATGAAGCTACTGCGAGTGGTGTGCCCGGAGCAACGTATACGGCAAGCATACCAGGCAAAAATGCTCTGCCGCTTGAGCATAACGATGGGGCAATTTTTAAATTAAAAGATACGGCTCTTGTATGTGCGAACAGTAAGTTTGAAATTGACTTTAGCGCTAACGATGCTGATGGAGATTCATTAAGCTATGCTTTCGCT
>CAXSEB010000327.1:0-2662 GCA_964235805.1 uncultured Chitinophagaceae bacterium
GAGGTTAAACTCTTAACTCCTGCACTTATCTGCCGGGGTTTTTTGTATTATACGTTCTCACGAGTAATTCAACAATTCCTTTGTTGTAACTGTTTACAGGATATTACCTTTGATAATAAAAATCAGCAATTAAAAATTGAACAATAAAAGACATAATCTTGTTTAGCGACATTAAGTAATAATAATGCTTTACTTCATCAATTGTTATTATATCCGCCTGTTATATGAAAGCACCTGTACTTAACGAAAGCCCGGGTTTAAGGTACTTTACATTTTTTTATTTATACATTATGCAGGGCATACCTACAGGCTTTGCCCTTACAGCCATTTCTAACTATTTATTAGGTAAACAGGTAGAACCACAACGCGTTGGTACTTTTATAGCATTTGTAGGTTTGCCATGGACGCTTCAGTTTATATGGGGTCCTCTTATCGACAGGTTCCAGTTTTCTTTGATGGGACATCGAAAACATTGGGTAGTAGGCTCCCAGTTGGCGGCAATATTCGCGTCACTCGGTTTATTAACTGTAAACGATCCGCAGTATCAACTGCCGCTGCTTAGTTTGGCATTCTTTATACATAGTATTTTTGCCTCAATACAATTGGCCAGTGTTGATGATATGGCCATCTCAATAGCACCAACTGATGAAAGAGGAAAAGTTAACGGGTTTATGAGAGGAGGATTTTTACTAGGTACTGCTTTTGGTTCTGCAGCATTATCGGTTATACTTCACAATTACGGCTTTCGCAATGCGGCTTTACTTCAAACCATTTTGTTATCCTTGTTTTCAATTGTTTTCTTTTTTACAAAATTAGATCGTAGTGATTTATTGTTGCCATTCGGTAAAAGTAAAAAACAACAAACTGGAAAAGCAGCGAATCCTGAATTTAAGTTAGTATTCAAAAAGATATTTAATGGGATCACCAATCAAAAAAGCCTGCAGTATTTTGCGGTAGTAGCTTTGGTTTATTTCTGCTCAAGTGTATTCATTCGCTCTTATACTTATCACCTTATTAACGTGCTTAAGTGGCCTGATAAATCGGTATCGCTTTTACAGGGAGGCTGGGGAAGCATTGTTACTTTCGTGGCTATTATACTGGCGGGTATAAGCTCAGATAAAATGGGCGCAAAGCCTATGCAGGTAAAAGTTATGTGGGGTGTTTGCCTGTTTCTTTTACTGCTGAATGGTTGTTACATGTTATGGCGTTATGATCTATTTTCAGGAGCAGGATTAATACTCTGGAACCTTGCAGATCCGCTGTTGAGTGTAACTATATTTCCAATACTTATGGGCTTATGTTTAAAGAAAGTGGAAGGTTCACAATTCACGACTTACCTCGCACTTATTAATTTGTGTGATGTTATAGGATCATATGTTACAGGATGGTGCCTTGGTTCTGTTTCTTCACCGGTTCTCGGCATGGCCTGCGGAGGATTTATTTTAATAATGCTGTTGGTTTTAAAAACGTACAGGAACTACAGTGTTATACCTGGCTGATGTTAAATACTCATTTTGTTTTTTGCAAGAGATATTAACTGTAGTATGCTTTCATCTTTTATTTGCTGCTGCTTTATATGTTGTTCCAGCCAGTCAAGAAAGAAAAGTCTTACCTTTTTATAATGTGCTTCATCCTCAGCAGTTCCTGTTAAAGAACCCGGTCTTTTGCGATATAAATTATTTGCCGTACCGGAGATGAAAACATTTTCTTTAAGATATATCTTACTCAAAAATGCCTGGTCTTCATAAAGCTGGTAAACACCGGTAAAAGATTCTTCAAAGCCTCCCGAACGATCAAATGCTTCTCTTTTAATAGTGATACCAGTAGGACAAGGTGGCTGCCCTAAACCAAGCGGGTATAGGGTTTTAATCAATGCCGGTGGACGATGCAAGCCAGGCGCTGCACCTATATTTACAACCACGTCTTTTTCATTTACATTATTCCAGCTAAACCAAAAACGTGAAGCTTCGCATATCATTGCGGCTTCGGGATGAAGCTTGAATAACTCAAGCTGGTGCAATAATTTTTCCGGAAGCCAGCAATCATCTGCATCAAGAAAGGCAATGAATGATCCTCCTGATAACTTAATGCCAAGGTTGCGTGAAACGGTAACACCTTTATTTACATGCCCCGGATGTTCGCAGTAAAAAATTTTTTTGGGATACTTGTAACTGTATTCTTTTGCAATATTGCTCGCCTCTTCTTTTGATCCGTCATCAATAAGAATTGCTTGCCAGTGAGGATAAGACTGGCCTAATACACTTTCAATAGCTTCTGCTAACCAGTTGCCGCCATTAAGAAAAGGGATGATTACTGAAACTAAATCTTTATCTGCCGTTAACATCATTGTATCAAATCATTCAACTTTATGTAGATGATTTTTTTCACTAAGTTTTCTTTAACTTATATATATCACCTAACTAAACATTCAAATCAAAAATAAAAAACATTATAGAGAGTAGGCATAAAGACTTTAAACGACAGTTAGTCTATAAGATCGTCGATACTATAAACTGTATAAATATTAGTTTTACTTTCATATTTGCATTGATATGTTCGAATTACTTTTTGAAAATATTAATAATAAGATTGTTCTTAACGAGGATGAGCAACAATTATTAAAGACATTCTTCATTCCAAAAAAGCTTCGTAAAAAACAATA
>CAXSEB010000328.1:0-2334 GCA_964235805.1 uncultured Chitinophagaceae bacterium
CTCGACATAATTTGAGTGCAAATATAGTTGTTTGAGCAAAACTGCAAAAGTAAACACACTTCTCTTAATTCACTATGTAGTCTTTCCGGGATAATTTTGAAGAGCAATTTCTAAACAATCCATCGCTGAATTGATGGCGTCAACGTTTAAAACATAAGCCAGCCTCACTTCGTTCTTTCCTAAGCCAGGTGTTCCATAAAAGCCGGTGGCAGGAGCCAGCATTACGGTTTTGTTATTGTAATTAAAGCTTTCGAGTAACCATTGGCAAAACAAGTCGGCATCATCAATCGGTAATCTTGCCATTGCATAAAAGGCACCACCAGGGTTGGGACAAAACACACCAGGAATCTTATTTAATCTTTTTACTATAACATCTCTTCTTAATTTGTATTCAGCTTTTATACCTGAAAAATAATCCGGAGGAAGATCAACGGCTGCTTCGCCTAAAATTTGTGCGTAAGATGGAGGGCTTAACCTTGCCTGCGCAAACTTAAGCACTGTTTGTAAAACGCTTGTGTTCCTGGTTATTAATGCACCAATTCTTCCGCCGCATGCGCTATACCTTTTACTTATGGTATCCATCAATATTACATTATCATCAGCGCCTTGCAAATGCATAGCGCTAAAGTGTGGCTTCTCATAACAGAACTCACGGTATGCTTCATCAGAAAAAAGAAATAAATTATGTTTAAGCACGAGTGATTTTAAAACCTCTAATTCTTCCCTGCTATATAAATAACCGGTTGGATTATTTGGGTTGCAAATAACAATTGCTTTCGTTCTCGATGTAATAACTTTTTCAAACTGTTGTATTGAAGGTAACATAAAACCATTTTCTATACCAGAAGTTACAGGTGTAACCACAACACCAGCTGCAACCGCAAATCCGTTATAATTTGCATAGAATGGTTCAGGAATGATAACTTCGTCGCCGGCGTCAAGGCAGCTCATAAAGCCAAATAAAATCGCTTCACTTCCCCCGGTGGTAATTATCACCTGGTTAAAATCTACTTCTATTCCGGATCTGCTATAATACTCAACTAACTTTTTGCGATAGCTTTCGTTGCCTGCACTATGGCTATATTCCAGTATTTTAAAATCCGCATTTTTTACTGCATCAAGAATTTGAGGCGGTGTTTCTATATCCGGCTGGCCAATATTAAGGTGATAAACTTTGATTCCTTTTCTTTTAGCTGCTTCTGCATAAGGAACGAGTTTTCTTATTGGAGAAGATGGCATTACGTCGCCTCTTTTACTGATACTTAACATGTGGCAAAGATAGGATACGAGTTAATGCTGTAGTTGCGCAACTTATAAAGTGTGGGTTTACTGGTAAAAGATCACTTGCATGCCTTATAATTTTTTGGCTAAAAATTTCCTTTAATTATTTTTTTACTCTATATTTAAATTGAATATCAACTAAAGTTACTCCTCATTAAAATCTCAAATCATTATGAAAAGTATTAAGCAAGCTGTATTTTCCTTAAAAACTTTTGGTGTCTTTTTAATGCTAAGCTTATTGCAAACTGCAGCATGGGCGCAGGATGCAGGCGGTGCAGATGTAAATGTGAAAATTACAAAAGATGACGGCAACTGGTATGCACAACCCTGGGTGTGGATAGTTGGTGCAGCTGTTTTTTTATTATTGCTGGTGGCTCTTTTAAGAGGTAATGGTAATAAAAACTAAATAGATAACATCATTAGCCGCATTAGTTTGCGGCTAATGATTAATTGCTTTTACGGGTAATTGCTTATTTACTTTGGCAAGCAGATCATTAACATCAAAAGGTTTTGCAATAAAGTCGTTAGCCCCATATTCTTTTATAGTAGCCTCAGCACTCGGATGTGCGGAAAACATAATAACAGGAATGTGTTTGGTATCCTCTCCTGATTTTAATTGTTTACAAAGCGTTCTTCCGTCATTGCCTGAAATTAATACATCGAGCAAAATCAGATCCGGCTTAAAAGTTCCAATTTTATCAAAAAGATTTTCCCATTTGGCTGTTACATCTACCTCAAATCCTTTCATATTTAAAAGTATTTCCATAACAACTAAAATATCCAGGTCATCATCTACAACTAATATTTTAGACATGGTTTCCGTTTAGATAGTGAAGTTAAGATACTCTAGTTAACACCTATCGCTTGCTTTTGTTTTAAATTCCCGTCGATAGCATCTAAAAATTCTTCTGTATATAAAAATTCATCCCCGTGAGTTACTTTATTTCCATGAATGCCAACAGCAAGATCTTTAGTCATCTTGCCGCTTTCAACAACTTCAATACAAACGTTTTCCAACAAGGTACAAAAATCAATAAGCGCCTGGTTATCGTC
>CAXSEB010000328.1:2346-2630 GCA_964235805.1 uncultured Chitinophagaceae bacterium
ATTGAAGCGATAGGATTTGTAGATGTTGGTTTACCGGCCTGATGTTCGCGATAGTGGCGTGTTACAGTGCCATGCGCAGCTTCAGCTTCCATCGTTTTTCCGTCAGGTGTTATCAAAACTGATGTCATTAAACCTAAAGAACCGAAGCCTTGTGCAACAGTATCACTTTGCACATCGCCATCATAATTTTTACATGCCCACACGAAATTGCCATTCCATTTAAGTGCGCTTGCTACCATGTCATCTATCAGGCGATGTTCATAAGTAATTCCTGCTTCCTCAAA
>CAXSEB010000329.1:0-2619 GCA_964235805.1 uncultured Chitinophagaceae bacterium
AGTAATTATTTCTGCACCTTCCAGTGATGCAACAAAAACAATAGTGCTTGGTGTAAACGATAAAGACCAGGCAAACTTTATTAAGATAATATCAGGCAAAGGTGCTTTATTGTTACATGCTGCGCCTGTATGCTTCAGCAATTACTTTATGTTATTTGCAGATAATGCCAGTTATACGGCAAATGCACTTTCATATATTCCAGCTAACGTTTCAAAAATTTATTGGGATGAATATTATAAAATGAGCAACGAAGCAACATCAACTCCATTAAGCTTCTTTTTAAAAAACGAATATTTGCGCTGGGCATTGCGGCTGGCCATTGCAGGCTTATTAATCTATGTGTTGTTTCAGATAAAACGCAAACAGAGAATTATTCCAGTGATTCCTGCATTGCAAAACAGCAGCCTTGATTTTATTAAAACGGTATCTAATGTCTACTTTAATCAAAAAGACAATAAAAGCATAGCCGCTAAAAAGCTCAATTACTTTCTTGAATTTGTGCGCCAGCGGTTTTATCTGAACACTAACAGTATGGATGAAAATTTTACAGAACAATTGGCAAGAAAAAGCGGTATTGATTTATCAGACACAACTCATCTTATTGCTCTAATAAAACAAGTAGACAACCACGACAAAATAAGTGATGAATTACTATTAACTTTTGATCAGCAAATTGATAAATTTTACAAACAAATCTAATGGAGTTTCAACAGGAACAAATTACAGTTGATATTGAACAATTAAGCAGTGATATTAATAAGGTAAAAGCTGAGATCGCAAAAGTGATAGTCGGACAGCAAAACATGGTAGAACTGTTGCTTGCCGCTGTTTTAGCAGATGGCCATGTATTGATAGAAGGTGTTCCCGGAGTTGCCAAAACACTTACAGCAAAGTTACTTGCCCGGTGCATTGACGTACCATTTAGCCGCATACAGTTCACGCCGGATCTTATGCCCAGCGACGTGATAGGCACTTCAGTTTTTAATCCGCAATCCGGTTCTTTTACTTTTAGGAACGGACCTATATTCAGCAATATTGTTTTAATAGATGAGATAAACCGTTCGCCTGCTAAAACACAGGCAGCATTGTTTGAGGTAATGGAAGAAAAACAAATCACTTATGATGGTATTACTTATCATATGCCGCCGCCCTTTCTTGTATTGGCAACGCAAAATCCTATCGAGCAGGAAGGAACCTATCGCTTGCCCGAGGCACAATTAGATCGCTTTCTTTTTAAAATAGAAGTAAAATATCCAACGCTTGATGAAGAAGTAATAATATTACAACATACACATAGCGGCAAAACAACTCATTTTACCCAGGATGTAACGCCTGTTTTAAATGCAGAGCAAATAAACAATTTCAGGAACATTACAGCTACTTTAAATGTTGAAGAGAAGGTTATGCGCTATATAGCAGAACTTATTTATGAAACAAGAAATAATAAGGCCCTGTTCCTTGGTGGTTCGCCAAGAGCTTCGGTTGCGGTATTAAAGAGCGCCAAAGCCATAGCCGCTATCAACGGCAGAACTTTTGTAACTCCGGATGACATTATTAAAGTTTTGCCATCTGTATTAAGGCACCGCATTTTGCTTACTCCGGAAAAAGAAATGGAAGGAAGCACCGCCGATGATATCATACAGAATATAATAAAAAAGATAGAAGTACCCCGCTAACCTAAACTGTGTTTTGAAAAATTTTTGGTCACTTTATATTGCGCCTCTATTTTTTACTACCCGCTGGAATGTGGCAATAACAATTTGTGCAACATTGTTTGTGCTGCGTTTTTTTTTAACATGGTTAGGAATTATCCCTTACATGGCTTTCTTGTTTTTGCTGGTATTATTGGTAATGGATTACTTAATGTTATTCATTAACAGTAAAGGAATTCTTTGTACAAGAAGGCATGCAGAAAGATTTAGCAACGGAGATGAAAACCCAATAACAATTTATACGGAGAACCGGTACGGCTTTACCATAAAAGCTGAAATAATTGACGAAATACCTTACCAGTTTCAAAGAAGAAACATACTGTTTAAAACGCAGATAAAAGCTGGCGCACATTCTATAATAACCTACGATCTCAGGCCGGTAAAACGTGGCCTATATAATTTTGGGACGATAAACACATACATAAGAAACAGCATAGGTTTAATAAGCAGGCGTTATAAATTTAACCAACCTGCTGATGTAGCGGTTTATCCTTCTTACTTACAAATGCGCAAGTACCAGTTGATGGCTATAAGCAACAGGCTGAGTGAAGCAGGTGTAAAAAAAATACGTAGAATAGGCCACAGCATGGAGTTTGAACAAATTAAGGAATATGTAGCCGGCGATGATTACCGAACGCTGAACTGGAAAGCAACAGCACGCAAAGGCCAGTTTATGGTGAACAATTTTACGGATGAAAAAAGTCAGCAGGTTTATTGTGTTATAGATAAGGGTCGCTTAATGAAGATGCCTTTTAACGGTTTAAGCTTGCTTGATTACGCAATTAATGCATCCCTGGTGCTGTGTAACGTTGCTTTAACAAGGCAGGATAAAGCAGGCATATTAACGTTTGGTGAAAGGATAGGAAGCTTTTTACCTGCTAATAAAAAAGCTTCACAAATGCAATC
>CAXSEB010000330.1:0-2602 GCA_964235805.1 uncultured Chitinophagaceae bacterium
TCCGGACACTTTCCAGCCAAAAAGCGGTCTCGATATTTTCTGCAGGCAATTGAATATAATAGTTAGTAAGATCGTTTGTGGTGTAGGCATTGTTATCGCCGCCAGCCATTTGTAATGGCTCATCATAAGAAGGAATATTTACACTTCCTCCAAACATAAGATGCTCAAACAAATGCGCAAAGCCTGTTTTACTTTCGTTCTCGTCTCTTGAACCTACATCGTACATTACGTCTACAGCGGCCATTGGTGTGCTTTTATCCTGATGCACAATTACGCGAAGGCCATTATGTAAAGTGAATTTTTCAAATTGTATCATGGCGGCAAATTTCCGTCAAAATAATTACTATATCAAATGGATATGCAGAACTTAGCAGTTAAAATATTCTTCCCACCTTTAACTGGATTATGAAAGGATTGTTACCTCTTAAAACCAGCACTCTTACTTTATCATCGGCTGATTGTAAAAGATCTTTATACTGGTTGATATCATTGCTGAAATTATTGTTGACTGCAACAATTACGTCATCTTTTTTAAGCTTTGCCCTGTCAGCCGGTGAGCCTGCAATTACATCATCAATTATTACTTTACCATCAACATAATAAATGCTTAAGCCTGTATATGAGTATTCGAAACTTTCTTTAAAACGGCTATTAGGCAATAGATGGATTTCTCTTTTTTTGTAGTTGAAGATGATGTTAAACCGTCTTAGAATATCACTCCCTAAAAGGCCACCTAAAAACGGGTAAGAAGTGGCATTATATTCATCATCGAGAATATAGGTGGGAACTCTTCTAAATCGATATGGACCAAGCTTAACTTCTTTTATTACTGTTATCATCATTCTTCTTTTACCACCAAGACCCTGCGCTTCTATAGGAAGTTGTTTTCTTTTACCTTTTAATACTGCACTATCCTGAACAAAATCTTTACTTAATAAAAAGCTTAGGCCCGCCCCTGTATCTATATAAAAATTACCATCAATTGCCCTGTCATCTTTAATGGTTAAAGGTTGTATCGGCAAGGTGGTAAATAAAGGATGCAACAAGTATCCTCCCGAAGGATACCTTATAAAACCCGGTTCAAACACTTCAATTTTAGCACTGTCGTAATCTACCTTAACTATATACTTGCTAAAAAAGCTATAGCCAATTATGCCATCAATTTTTTCGCCATAAACGTTACTGAGAAGTGCATAATCATTTATGTAAAAATCCAATCCGGTAGTTGTTAAACCCGGCAAGATTAGCCTGTTGTTTTTGGCAAAATCAACTTCCTTAATGCCGGCAATTCCGTTAATGGTTTTGCCCGATGGTGTATGTGGAATGTTAAACTCTGCACAGGTGGATGAATCCAGAGATATTCCGCCGCTGCCCGTATCTAAAATAAAATTTAACGGAGTAGGATTGTTGTTGAATTTTGCTTGTACAAGCATTACGCCACCACTAAGCTGGCGAAAAGGGAATCTGGTAATGAATTTGGCCCGTTTCTCGATAAATTGTTCCTGCGCTTTTATTGCATTAGTACAAAGAATGAGTAAAATATAAATAACCGTTCTTTTCATTATAGCGTTTACAAATTACAACTTAATGCATGTATTTTTGTATTGATTTATACAGACGGTAATGCATTAAAAATTACCTGCTTTCTAAAAATATCTACTATTGAGCAGTTTAAATTTATCTCAACTTTATAAAAAAGCTCTTAACAAAGAATTTCTAAATGTAGAAGAAGGCTTGTTTTTATTCAATAATGCTGCATTGACAGAATTAATGTTGGTGGCAGACGAATTAAGAAAGGAGCAAGTGCCTCACGGCAAGGTAACCTGGATAATTGACCGTAACCTTAACACAACAAATGTTTGCATTGCGAATTGCAAATTCTGTAATTTTTATCGCATACCCGGTCACCCCGATTCTTATATTACTGATATTGAAACGTACAAACGAAAAATTGATGAAACCTTTCGTTATGGAGGAGACCAGTTACTATTACAAGGCGGTCATCATCCTAAACTCGGATTGTCTTTTTATGTTGATCTTTTTAAGGAACTAAAGCAATTGTATCCGAACCTTAAGCTTCATGCGTTAGGTCCGCCGGAAGTAGCACATATCACTAAGTTGGAAAAATCCACCCATAAAAAAGTGCTTACTGCTTTAAAAGATGCAGGCCTTGATTCTTTACCGGGTCCTGGTGCAGAGATCTTAACTGACAGGGTACGGCGCTTAATAAGCAAAGGCAAATGTGGATCGCAGGAATGGCTTGATATAATGCACGAGGCGCATAAATTAAATATTACTACATCCGCAACAATGATGTTTGGCCATGTGGAAACAGTACAGGAAAGGTTTGAACATTTGGTAAAGCTGCGTGAAGTGCAACAAAGGAAACCTGAATATGCAAAAGGATTTATTGCCTTTATTCCATGGACTTTTCAGGATGTTGATACCTTACTTACAAAAATACGTGGTGTACACAATTTAACAACTGCCGAAGAGTATATAAGAATGATTGCGATGAGCAGAATAATGCTTCCCAATGTAAAAAATATACAAGCCAGCTGGCTTACCGTTGGCAAACATGTGGCACAGGTTTGCTTACATG
>CAXSEB010000331.1:0-433 GCA_964235805.1 uncultured Chitinophagaceae bacterium
TTTGGTGCTTGATCTTGATAATGCCTTTTATTCAGTGGCAGAAGGGCTTGTATTATCTGCTAAAGAAATAGATGATCATGAGGATTTTAAATTGTCTGTGATAATGAATTTTGGTATTGATAGTTCTATCACTGCTGAACAATTAGAAAAAGATGATGTGCAAAATTTAGCAGACAGGTTGTATGAAGAAGCAAAAACTCATTATAACGACAAGACAAACCGAGATGATGAGCCGCCAGACTTTACCGGTTATTAAAAATATTCGTAAAGAGCAAGGCTTACATATCGAAAATGTAGCGGTTCCATTCACTGATGGCAAAAAAGCAATACAGGCGTTAGCTAATCTTGATAAAACAATTGAAACAGAAGGTACTGAACTAACCAACGCTCTCGAACGTAACATCACTCTTGCCTTAATTGACGATTCGTGGAA
>CAXSEB010000331.1:443-2601 GCA_964235805.1 uncultured Chitinophagaceae bacterium
ATTTGCGACATAGCGTACAGACAGCTGGTTACGAGCAAAAAGATCCTTTGGTTATTTATAAGATCGAAGCCTTTAATGCTTTTAAACAAATGGATGACCAGGTAAATAAGGATATTGTAAGTTTCCTTTGTCACAGTTCAATTCCGGTTGAACAAACACAACCGGGAAGAATCAGGGAAGGACGTGAACCAAAGACTGATATGAGTAAAATGAGCCAGCGTAAAGAGGAATTTGCCGGAGCTGCCGCCGGTGCTGGCCCAGAGTATCTTTCACAGGAAAATGATTATAATGATCCTTCAGAACCTTTAAAAAAAGAGCCCATAAAAGCAGGTCCAAAGATCGGAAGAAACGATCCATGCCCATGCGGAAGCGGAAAGAAATATAAAAACTGTCATGGAAGAGAAACCACTGCGTAAGTTTAAATGTTAGCATCAGATATTATGTTCAATGACTGAACAATTAAGTTCTCTACTCGCCGCCGTTGTTGGTCGCTGACCAACAACTTTTAATTTAGCTAAATTTTAATAGAAGCCTTAAAACATCGTACAAATAAAAAATCAGTTAACAGTTTATACATTTGTTGTATTGCCAAATCATTTTCATGCAATCTGGAGAGTCAGGATGGAATAAATCGTATAAACTTTAAAAGAGACTTAGTGAAATTCACAGCAAGGAGTATGTTTATGAATAAAGATGCGTTACTTCCTCAATTGAAGGTGAAAGCTGCAGATAGACAACAACAGGTATGGGAAAGAAACTCTTTGGCTGTAAAATTATTTCAGAAAAAGTATTATTTCAAAAATTGAATTATATATATCATAATCGTTTGCAGCCTCAATGGTTATTATGAGAAGCCTGGAGATTATTTTTATAGCAGTGCTAAATTTTAAAAAACAGAGATTGATGATTTTGGTATATTATCTCACTTTAAAGAATGATTGTTGTTGGTCAGCGACCAACAACGGAGAAATATAAGAACTGTCATGGAAGAGAAACCATTGCTTAAGTTTTAAATGTTAGCATCAGATATTATGTTCAATGACTGAATAATTAAGTTCTCTACTGCCTTGGCTCCATCTTTTGTAAATTCTTTAGTAATGCGATTATTGATAATTGCATTAAGGCTTATACAGTGGTGTCCTAAAGATTTTCCTAGTCCATAAATAGCAGAGCTTTCCATCTCCATGTTTGAAATACGATGCTGCCCAAAACTAAAAGTAGAAAGCAAATCTGTTAATTGCGGATAAGCGAGGCCCAATCTTAAAACTCTTCCCTGTGGTCCATAAAATCCAGGACAGGTAACTGTTATTCCATAATGGCAGTCTTTTACAAAGTGTTTTAAAAGCGCTGCACTTCCCATAAAAATATAAGGTGAAACATTGCCGGCAGTTAATTGAGTATGTGTTTTAAATGCATGAATAATCTGCTTTTCTTCTTCATTGTTCTCCATCCGGTAAAAGCTCATCACGTTATCAAGGCCAAGCGCATGTGTGGCCGCAACAATACTGTCAACAGGGATTTCCCTTTGTAACGATCCTGAAGTACCAAAGCGGAAAATATTTAAAGACGTTAGTGCAGGCTTTGTCCTTCTTTCCTGTAAATCAACATTCACTAAAGCATCTAATTCATTTATTACAATATCAACATTGTCGGGGCCAATGCCGGTGCTTACAACAGAAAATCTTCTTTTACCAATGTAGCCTGTATGTGTTATAAATTCACGATGCTTCATTTCATATTCAATTGTATCAAAGTGCTTACTTACTTCTTTTACACGGTCAGGGTCACCAACGGTAATTATATTACCTGCAATTTCTTCAGGCTTTGAATTAAGGTGATAGATAGCCCCACGGTCATTTATAACCAGTTCAGATTCTGCTATGCGTTGCATGTTTGGTATTTAAAGCATGAGTCAGCAAAGGAATGTAATATTAGTTGTCTGAAGCATGCGTGGATATAATTTCAAATATATTCAAGTATGATTATATTTTATCTTTGAACATGCAACCGGCCGACATCGCTTCTTATATAGATCACACAGCACTAAAGCCAACTACAATTTTATCCGACATAGAGAAGCTTTGCGATGAGGCTGAGCAGTATAATTTTTTTGCTGTTGGTGTTTCTCCCTTGTTTATTATGAAGGCAGCGGAGTATT
>CAXSEB010000332.1:0-2598 GCA_964235805.1 uncultured Chitinophagaceae bacterium
GTTGGGGTTTTATGTATCTTATTACCTGCCGTAAAATTTGACGAAGCAAGCAAACCGCCTCCGGCCAACAAAGTTTGCTGCATAAATTTTCTTCTTTGCATAATTAATTGTTTAAGATTTAAATGTAGGTATTCATTCTTGTATCAACAGGACGGTAAAATTTGAATTTCTAAGAACTTTAAAAACCATTTACTCTATGATGACTGGGATACCTGCTTTGATTGAAAGCATTAATGCAGCGCTTTCTTTTTTACGATACCACCTTTTATATCATTAATACTTTGATGAATGATAACAGCATTGGGATCAATCTTAATTATTTCTGCCTGCAGGTTGCCTACCTCGAGCCGTGTAATAATAGTATAAAGAATGTCGCTGTCTAACTTCTTTTCACCATGCCTTCCATAACCGCTTGCGCCTTTATAAGCAGTTACCCCATGGTTTAATTTAGTGATGATTAATTCTTTTATTTCCGTGCTGTGATCAGATATAACAGTAACGGCCGTATATTCCTCAATGCCGTTTACAACGTAGTCAATCATTTTTGAAGCGGCAAAATAAGTTATAATTGAATAAAGCGCAGGCTCAACACCAAGAAAGAAAGCTGCGGCAGTAAATATTAAAACATTTAATAAAAGAATTACATCGCTTACTTTTAATATCGCTGAACTTTTACTTAACAACACAGCCGCAATCTCAGTACCATCAAGCACAGCGCCGCCCCGCATGGCAAGCCCAATACCCGTACCAATGAAGAAGCCGCCAAAAATCGCTGTCAGTAATTTATCAGGAGTAACATCCGGGTAGGGTAAAAAAGCAAGGCATAAGGCAAGACCTAAAATAGCTAACGCAGTTTTTACAGCAAACCTCAGCCCTATGCGCCTATAGCCCAGAATAATAAACGGAATGTTGATAACGGCAAGTAAGATTGATATTGGATATCCGAATATATCAGTAAGCAGCATTGATATGCCTGTAACTCCTCCATCAATAAAATGGCTTGACAGCAGAAAGCCATTGATACCAAATCCGGCAGATACAACACCCGTTGTTATAAGTGCAATGTTCTTTAACTCTAAAGGAAAGTTTTCTTTTATCACTTGCGATCGGTAATTCATTAACAACGCTGTTTATTAATTTATAAGATAGATATTTTGCATTTGATGACAATAAAAAAGCCCGTCAATTTCTTAACGGGCTTATATGATTTACGTGATTACTTAAGCTTTTACTCTTACAGGTTGAACTTTTTTTGCATTCTCAGTGGCAAGGTCTGCGGCTCCTAACGGTTTATCTTTTGCAAAATCTACCAGTATTGGTGCTGCTACAAATATAGACGAATAAGTTCCGGTGATTACACCAATAAGCATTGCAAATGAAAATCCACGGGTAACTTCTCCGCCGAAAATGAACAATATAAGCAGCGTTAAAAATACTGTAAGCGATGTCATAATCGTACGGCTTAAAGTATCATTAATTGCACGGTTTATTATAGTTGGTTTATCAGCACCTTTCATATTTCTGCTGTATTCACGTATCCTGTCAAATACGATAACGGTATCATTCATACTAAAACCTACTACCGTTAATATTGCTGCGATAAAATGCTGATCAATTTCTAAAGGAAAGTTTACCACGTTTTTAAAGAAAGAAAATACTGCAAGGGTTACAAACACATCATGTAACAATGCGATAATAGTTCCCAATGAATACCTCCAATCGCGGAAGCGGATAAAGATGTACAAAAAGATTGCAACTATTGCAAAGATGATAGCCTTAATGGCACCTTTCTTAAGGTCGTCAGAAATGGTAGGCTGAACCACCTGCGAACTTTGTATGTTATTTTTTACAAAACCTGCATACGTAGTTCCGGCTGGTAATTGGTTTTTTAAACCCTGGAACAAATGGGTTTGAACAGCGCTATCAGCATTTTCAACCCCTTTTAAATATGAAGTGGTTATATTTAAATGCCTGCTGTCGCCAACTGTTTTTATTACAGGATAATCCCCGCCTAATGCGTCTCTCAACGGGTTTATTACCTGGTCATTTCTTACCTGCTGATTAAACGCAACTGTATAGCTTCGTCCGCCTTTAAACTCTACACCTTCATGAAAACCATTAAAAAAAGAAGCAATTCCCAAAAGAGCTACCACTACAGAAATGGCATAAGCTACTTTCCGGTATTCAATAAATTTAAAATTTGCATGTTGAAATACTCTTTTGGATATGCCTGTGAAATAATTGAAATGTCTTTGTTTATTCATCCACAACTCTGTAACTATTCTTGATAATAAAATGCCGCAAAACAATGAAAGAGCGATACCCAGCATTTGCGTTGTTGCAAACCCTAATACCGGCCCTAATCCAAAATAGAAAAGTATTGCCGCTGTTAAAAAAGTAGTTACGTGAGCATCAATAACCGGCGCAAGCGATCGGCGGTATCCATCGTTAACGGCAAGCTGGTAGCTTTTTCCACGAGTGAGTTCTTCTTTTATCCTCTCAAAAATAATAACGTTTGTATCCACTGCCATACCGATAGTTAATACTAAGCCTGCAATACCGGCCGCAGTTAATGTTGCACTTAAGGCACTTAAAATA
>CAXSEB010000333.1:0-385 GCA_964235805.1 uncultured Chitinophagaceae bacterium
TGGGGGCATTGCCTATGATGTATATGATGCAGGCGGGCAGCGTGTACGCAAAGTAATAGAGAATGGCGGGTTAATTAAAGAAAGAATTTACCTGAGCAGTTATGAAGTGTACCGCGAAACACAAGGTGGCATTTTGCAATTAGAGCGGGAAACACTGCATATAATGGATGATAAAAGCCACGTGGCAATGATTGAAACCGTAACGCTTGGTAATGATAGGGGTTTACCCTTTTTAATACGCTACCAATATGCCAACCACCTTGGCAGCAGTTGTATTGAACTGGCGGGCACGCTTAACTCTGCTGATAAAACATTTGTGGCACCGGTTATTTCTTATGAAGAATATTACCCTTATGGCAGCACTGCTTACCAGGCAATGGATAAC
>CAXSEB010000333.1:395-935 GCA_964235805.1 uncultured Chitinophagaceae bacterium
GAAGAAAGCGGGTTGGAATACCCTAGTGCAAGGTATTATGTACCGTGGTTGGGGCGGTGGTTGAGTTGTGACCCGATTGGTATCAAAGACAATATTAATCTTTTCCTTTTTTCAAATTGCAATCCGGTCCGATACATCGACTTAAGTGGACTTGAAGCCGATGATCCAAAAACTTTAGCCTTGGGATTATCCAAAACAAGTGAGGGTTATAGAGGCTTAAAAGGTATACGTGCAGCCGCAGAAAATGCTTTGCCGGGGAAGAATGTTATAGATATTAAAGGCCTTCCGAGTTGGGAATGGTCATGGGATACAAACTTTGGTGACAAGGCGCCGGGAGGGCTAAAAGATATTTACAAGGTTGGTTCTGAGTTAGCAAAAAAATGGGAGAAATTTCAGGGAATTGGGTCGTCAGTTGTTGTACAAGAGGCATTGGAAGGTAAAGGCGGTATAAAAGAAATATATTTCGATATAAGAGGTGTTGATCTTTTGACACCGAGTCACACTGGTTCAGAACTTCGCTCGATTGTCGCAGCTCTGGCT
>CAXSEB010000333.1:945-2589 GCA_964235805.1 uncultured Chitinophagaceae bacterium
TAGTGGAAGAAATGATAAGGTTGATATCAACTTTGAATCATCATCTGGATTGTCAACGATTAAAAGTGGTACAAGTAACGTAATAGGAGCGCCACTTCCAGATTTGATTGCTAAGCATTTGCCACCTTCATTTGGTGAATCAGCTAATCAATTAGTTTCAAAAACAAGTTTTGCACAAAAATCATTAAGTGCAGTAAAAAATATAGGAGGCGGAGTAAAAGCAACTATAAAATCCCTCATACCTGGGTACGGGGAAATTAGCGATATTGGAGGCGGTTCATTAAGAACTGGATTTGGAGTTTTGGGAGCTTACGGTATTCATGCACTAAGGCAAGGAGGAAGTGCACTTGTTAGTGGAGGAAGAGTTGCTGTAACAGCATTAGCTGAAATTGGTGCTGCAGAAATAATTGCCGGAGTCACTGTTTTGGGTCTTGCAGCGTATGGTACTATTCATCAAGATGAAACACGAAGAATAATAGGAGACAAAGAATGGCAAAGGTTAAATTTAGAAAGACATATGGGGTACTAAAGAGTGTGAAATGAAAGTAAATAATTAGTGATGTAAGAGATAAACAACAATGCAAACTGTCTTTGAATTTAAAACCTTGCCAGCGAACTATAATTATTTAGCACCAGATTCATCAGAGATTCGTTTATTGACCGAAATGGATTGCGGCGGTCTTAGTCATTGCCTATTACCACTTGGTAAAACCTCAATAGCAGTTAAGCATAAAACAGTAAACGAGATATGGTATTGTATTTCCGGTGAAGGCGAAATATGGCAATCATTTAATAAAGTAAATAAAGTAATGCCTTTTAAAGTACAAGACTCATTTACCATACCTGTAGGCAATAGCTTTCAGTTCAGGAATACAGGAAAAGTACTGTTATGCATTTTGATTGTTACGATGCCTAAATGGCCCGGAGCTGATGAAGCGGAAGTGGTTAATGGGAATTGGGGAAAAGAAAAGTGAATGAAAAAATATGGAAATAGCTGAAAGAATATTCAATTTATGTAAGAGAATTCTTTAACGAGAACAAGTTTAAATGAATAATTAATTTTTTGATTACATCAAACGCAAGTTGAGCCGCAACATTTAAAAGTTTGAGGATAAGCGTCTCATATGAATTAAAGAGATAAATACTTTAAAAGCCAGCATAAATTCACAATATGCCAATCGTTCACTCAGTATATGATATTATTCAGTTAGTAATTTCTTTATGTGCAATTATTATTTCAGTAATCGTTGCAGTGCAGGCGACACATAAAGAAAAAATAGCAGAAAAAAAAGCAAAAGATACAGAGATTGCCAGATTAAAGGCTGAAGAAATAAAATTGTTACTTGGTGAAAAGGAGACAGTTGGTTTTGCAGCATTTAAACTTATGTGAAATGGGCTATCAACATTAACAGAAGACAGGAGGCTTACAATTTCAGCTATTATAAATGCCTGCCTGTTTAAAAGATCAGATAGAGCCCGGTTGCTACTTTATTTTGTTATAGATTGTAACAAGAAAAGTTATTTAACTGAATTTAAGTCAGCGCTTGAAAAGATTAAATAATCATTACAAGTATGAGCAAATATGACTTTGAAAAAGATACATTGGACGTGTCGAATGCAACAATTCGGTTAGCGGCGGTTGAG
>CAXSEB010000334.1:0-2587 GCA_964235805.1 uncultured Chitinophagaceae bacterium
CACCGTTAAATTTTTTAGCAATCTCATAACCTGAAGGTGAAAAAAAACTGACCACAATCTTACAAGCCGGGTAAGTTGATTTGATAGCTTCAAGCAATGGCCTGCCCTGTTCAAATTCTCCGAGGCTGGCGCAATGCATCCAAACCACTTTAAAATTCGTGTCGGCATAAGTAAGTACAGGAAAAGCCTTTCTTCCTTTAACCCATAAGTTTGCTTTATGGTTCCACAGGGAAATTAGTTTTATACAGTTATGATAAAACAACAGGAATAAATTATAAATAAGAAGGCTCAAAATTGATAGTTGTTCACAAAACTAATTTGTTAGAGCAACTCAGCGCCCTATAATTTTCAAATTTCTATTTCTTCTTTCAATTACTATCTTTGCCGCCGTTAAAAAAGATATATGAGGGCTATACAAATGGTAGATCTGCAACAACAATATCTTAAGATAAAACCTGAGGTAGATGCAGCGCTGCTAAACGTTTTGGATAGTTGTATGTTCATTGGCGGCCCTTATGTAAAAGATTTTGCAGAGAACCTTTCTAAATACCTCGGCATAAAGCATGTTATACCATGTGCTAATGGCACAGATGCGTTACAGATTGCCATGATGGGGCTCGGTCTTAAGCCGGGAGATGAAGTTATCACACCGTCGTTTACGTATATTGCTACCGCAGAGGTAATCGCTTTGCTGCAGCTAAAACCGGTTTTTGTAGATGTAGATAAGAATACTTTCTGTATAGATCCACAAGCTATTAAAAAAGCTATTACCACAAAAACTAAAGCGATAGTTCCGGTGCATTTATATGGACAGGCAGCGCAAATGGAACAAATTATGGCTATTGCCAATGAGCATCAATTAGCGGTGATTGAAGACAATGCACAGGCGATAGGCTCTGATTATTATCTAAGCGATGGCACAACAAAAAAAACAGGCACCATTGGAACTATTGGCTGTACCTCGTTTTTTCCGAGTAAGAATTTAGGTTGTTATGGTGATGGCGGCGCCATGTACACAAATGATGATGCATTGGCGGAGAAGCTTATGATGATAGCAAACCATGGCCAAAAAAAGAGATATTATCATGAGATGGTTGGCTGTAACTCACGGCTTGATGCTATGCAGGCCGCGATACTTGATATCAAGTTGCCACTTCTTAATAGTTTTATAGAAGCAAGAAGGAACGCAGCAGATTCGTACGACGAAGCCTTTGCGAATCATCCGTCTATTACCATACCATTCAGGGCGCCATATTGTAACCATGTATTTCACCAGTATACTATATTAGTAAACAACGGTAAAAGAGATGAGTTACATAAATATCTTGCAGAAAAAAGTATTCCCTCAACAATATATTATCCTGTTCCTGCACATTGCCAACAAATGTTTTCAGGTTTAGAAACCAATAATTACCAGCTTGAAAACACTGAATGGTTATCCCAAAGGGTGCTTTCCTTACCCATGCATACAGAATTACAGGCAGATCAACAATTATATATAAAAAATAGCGTTTTGGAATTTATAAAAAACTAAAAAACATGAAAATTACAGTTGTAGGAACTGGTTACGTAGGCCTTGTTACAGGCACTTGCTTCGCTGAAACAGGCAATGATGTTACTTGTGTAGATATTGATAAAAGCAAAGTAGATAAGTTATCCTCTGGTCAAATCACTATTTATGAACCAGGACTTGAAAAGATATTTTCCCGAAACGGTAAAGAAGGCAGACTTCATTTTACTACTTCGTTGGCCGATGGTATAAAAGATGCAAAAATCGTTTTTCTTGCCTTGCCTACTCCGCCAGACGGTGATGGAAATGCAGATTTAAAATATATTTTAGGTGTGGCCAAAGACCTTGGCGGCATGTTAAAAAAAGATGAGTATAAGGTTATAATTGATAAAAGCACTGTACCCGTAGGAACAGCAGAAAAGGTAAAAAATGCTATACTACAAAATGCCCGCAAATCATCAGACGATAATGGCTGGGAACAAGCTTTTGATATAGTAAGTAACCCTGAGTTTTTAAGAGAAGGTGTAGCCGTAGATGATTTTATGAAGCCTGATCGTGTCGTAATAGGCACAACATCAGAAAAAGCTAAAAAGCTTTTGGGTGAATTATATGCTCCGTTTGTACGCCAGGGGAACCCGATTATCTATATGGATGAAAAATCTGCGGAGCTTACCAAATATGCGGCAAACTCGTTTCTAGCAGTTAAAATATCGTTTATGAATGAGATAGCACAGCTTTGCGAAAAAGTTGGTGCTGACGTAGATATGGTTCGTCGCGGCATTGGAAGTGATGACAGGATTGGAAGAAGATTCTTGTTTCCTGGTATCGGTTACGGCGGTAGTTGTTTTCCAAAAGATGTGCAGGCGCTGTCAAGATCATCCCGTGAATCGAATTATGACTTTAGAATAATTGATGCTGTAATGGAGGTTAATGAAAATCAAAAGCGTCACCTGATTTCAAAAATAAAATCGTGGTTTAAAGATGATCTTAAGGGGAAAAAATTTGCGTTATGGGGCCTTGCCTTTAAGCCGAACACTGATGATATAAGAGAAGCTCCGGCATTGGTAATAATAAATG
>CAXSEB010000335.1:0-1483 GCA_964235805.1 uncultured Chitinophagaceae bacterium
CCGAAGGTCGGCAGTTCAAGTCTGCTCCTCGATACTATTGATTAAATTAAGGCCGCTATCTAAGCATATCTTGCGTCCGGCGAGTTAATGGTAAGAAAGTTTTTCAATAAGCGTAAAACAGGCTGTTCAGACAATGCATCAATGGTTGGAGAATTAGCGCCGTGTAGCTTTTCATAACCTGCAATCATTGAAAAATCTTCTGCAGATATTTTCTTAAACGCCATAGACCATTCTGAAAAATTTCTTGCTTGTATTTCCCCCTTCAGCAACCTTAAAAATCCGGTATGCCTGGTATCTAAAGTTATTTTTGAATATAAAGCATCTATTTCTAACGCATCACCTTCTATTACCTGTATAAAATTATCTTCACAAAATAAAAGCAAACCTGTTATTCCGTGTTTGATGTTATTTTCCCTGCTTGTAACAAGTAGTTTCTTTAAATCTTCTTCTGAAAAGTGTTGAGTAGCTGAACTTACATAAACTAGGTATTTCATAACATTTATAATAGGTTAGAACATTATTGCTGATAAAGGTTGAGAGTAGTGTTCTCAATAAAATTCTTCTCTATTAAACGTAATTTTTTAAAAGATATTTTGAATAATCGTGCTAATGATAAAGGTAATCTGCATTGGCAACGATCGACGCAAGTAACCTTACAATCATCTTTGTTAAGAAACTTGTTTGAGCAACGGAATGCGCACATCACGTGTTAAATATTGGTCATCATCTTATGATGCAAACAAATTAATCAGCTAAAATAGAAGAGATATCGATCTGATGAAGATAGGGCTCGAGGAGTTTAGTATTGGTGAATAATTGAAATTCAATTATGCAATTTTTGCGTTTGTCGTATTTAACCTCAACATAAAAATTGTGTACCTGGTATAAGGCAACTCTAAATACACGATGAGGTCTTTCGTAAAGAAAAGCTGCATACTCACATAACGCTTCAGACTTCTCCTTCTTGGTAAGAGAATTAAATTCGTGAAAGGTGATTGTATTTAACATATCACCTAAACGGCGAAGATTTCAAAACATTGCTTAAATTCTCAAAACTTTATTACCACCATTATTCACATTTAATAAAATCATATAATAAGATATAGCTCTTCGATAATTAAATTCTTTTTACTTTGCGGCAAACTATACCTGCTAATTGTTTACATAATGGATAATCAAAATGGATCATCGGTGCTGCAGGTACAAGAGCTAAGTGTGTCTTACGGTAACTTTAAAGCAGTTAAAAATATTTCGTTTAATGTAATGGCCGGCGAAATATTTGGTTTACTTGGTCCTAATGGTGCCGGCAAAACAAGTACATTAAGCGCCGTAGAAGGTTTACTAAAACCACAATCAGGTACAATAACAGTTGCAGGGTTTAATACGAAAACAACGCCATTGCACGCAAGAGCGAATATGGGCGTGCAATTACAATCAACCAGTTTTCAGCCTGAGCTTACTGTTAGCGAAATCATTAACCTTT
>CAXSEB010000335.1:1523-2573 GCA_964235805.1 uncultured Chitinophagaceae bacterium
ACGCCGGTGTTTACGGAGTAAAATTAAGCAGCGAAAAACTCAATAACATTCTGTATGATATAAAGCTTGAAGAATCTGCAGGTAAGCGTTTCGGGCAACTTTCAGGCGGGCAGCAACAACGCGTTTCCCTGGTTATATCTACAATTCATGATCCCGTACTTGTGTTGCTTGATGAACCTACATCAGGGTTAGATCCGCAATCCCGCCGCCAGCTTTGGGAGCGTATTGAAGGTATTCGTGAAAAGGGCCACGGAGTATTGCTAACTACTCACTCCATGGAAGAAGCCGAAGCTGTATGCGATCGCATTGCAATAATGGATCATGGAAGCGTTATTGCTGTAAATACTCCTCAAACTCTTATAGACCTTCATAAGAATGATCCCGAAGTTATTGGTGTATCAAGAAAAGGTAAAATAACTTTGGAAGATGTATTTATAGGTTTAACCGGGAGAACAGTAAGAGCATAAAACAATCATAATGGAAACTATAGTACCAAGAACTTCGGATGCTTTAACCGCATTACTTCGGGCGGATTTTATCACCCAATGGCGAAACCGGCGTTCATCTGTTTTGGTGTTACTGGTTCCGGTGATTATCCTCATTTCATGGAAGGGAATTATTGATAAAATGGGTGGACCATTTGCTCTTTCATCTTGCATAACTATCGGCCTCACTGCTATCGGACTAATGGGTTATTCAAACGCTATTGCACGTGACAGAGATAAAGGAGTATTTCAGCGTTTGCGTGTAACACCGGTGCCGACATGGTCAATAATGATAAGCAGGCTTATTGTACAATTAGTGATGATAATGCTGGTTACATCTATTGTGTTTTTAGCCGGGCATTATATTGATGGAATTACTATTTCACCTGCTGGATATGCGCTAACCTTTATTGCAGCCATTGTTGGCGGAGCGGTATATCTTGGCCTGGGTCAAATGATCGTGGGTTTATTAAAAAATGCAGAAACAGTAAACTCAACTACAAGACTTGTTTACTTTTTATTTATTATGGTGGGTATGTTTGGCGATCTCGGTGTACTTGGTGAC
>CAXSEB010000336.1:0-1136 GCA_964235805.1 uncultured Chitinophagaceae bacterium
CAAAAGAAATGCGCCCACATATTAAAGAGCTAAGCCAGCTGGCAGATTGTTATACATCTGCATATCCTAATGCCGGCCTGCCAAATGCATTTGGGGAATATGATGAACAACCGCAGCAAACGGCGCACATTATTGAAGAATGGGCTGCAGAAGGATTTGTAAATATTGTTGGGGGCTGTTGCGGTACAACTCCCGATCACATAAGGCACATAGCACAACACGTTAAAAATTATAAACCAAGAAGGCTGCCCGTTTTGGAGAAAGCTTTAGTTTAGATATGAGCGAAGTAATTACAATACAATCATTTCTGCGGTTAGCCGGCCTGGAACCTTTAATTGTACGTCCGGAAACAAATTTTGTAAATGTGGGTGAACGTACAAATGTTACCGGTTCCAAAAAATTTGCAAGATTAATAAGAGAAGATAAGTATGAAGAAGCGCTTTCTGTTGCCCGCCAACAAGTAGAAAGTGGTGCGCAAATTTTAGATGTAAATATGGATGATGCTTTACTTGACGGAGAAAAGGCGATGTCTGTTTTTCTTAATCTTTTACAGGCTGAGCCGGACATTCCAAAGATTCCTATAATGATCGATTCTTCTAAATTTTCAATTATAGAAGCCGGGTTGAAATGTGTGCAAGGCAAGTGTATTGTGAATTCTATATCAATGAAAGAAGGAGAAGAAAAATTTGTTGAGCAGGCTTGCATCTGCAAAAGTTATGGAGCCTCTGTTATTGTAATGGCTTTTGATGAAAATGGCCAGGCGGACAGCCTGGACAAGAAAGTCACTATATCTGAAAGAGCTTATAGGATTCTTACCACAAAGGTTGGCTTTAAACCGCAGGATATAATTTTTGATCCGAACATTTTTGCAATTGCAACAGGCATTGAAGAGCATAATAATTATGGCGTTGATTTTATAGAAGCTACGAGAATTATTAAACAAAAAATGCCGCTTACGAAGGTAAGCGGAGGTGTAAGCAATGTATCGTTTTCATTTAGAGGTAACGATACTGTAAGAGAGGCTATGCATTCTGTTTTTCTATACCATGCAATAAATGCGGGAATGGATATGGGTATTGTAAACGCAGGGCAGTTGGTGGTTTATGACGAAATTGAACCTCAACTAAAACAGCTGT
>CAXSEB010000336.1:1149-1797 GCA_964235805.1 uncultured Chitinophagaceae bacterium
GAAGATGTAATATTAAATAGAAGTGAGGAAGCAACAGACAAATTGTTAGCCTTTGCAGAAACGGTTAAAGCCAAAGGAAAAACAGAAATAAAAGATGAGGCTTGGCGCAGCGAAGTGGTGGAAAAGCGTTTAAGTCATTCGCTTGTTAATGGAATTACTGACTTTATAGATACAGATACTGAAGAGGCAAGATTGAAATATGCAAAGCCGCTCGATGTAATTGAAGGTCCGTTAATGGATGGAATGAATATAGTTGGCGACCTTTTCGGAAGTGGCAAAATGTTTTTACCGCAGGTAGTAAAAAGTGCAAGAGTGATGAAAAAAGCCGTTGCTGTTTTAACACCATACATCGAAGCAGAGAAAGAAGAACGTCGTGCAGCTCATATTGCCGCAGGTACTAAAAATGAAGAAGGTGCAGGAGCTGCAAAGATATTATTGGCAACAGTAAAAGGTGATGTACATGATATAGGCAAAAATATTGTTGGCGTTGTATTAGGCTGCAACGGTTACAACGTTATCGACCTTGGCGTTATGGTTTCAGCAGATAAGATTTTGCAGGCAGCTAAAGAACAAAATGTTGATATTATTGGCTTAAGCGGCCTAATCACTCCATCGTTAGATGAAATGGTTCATATTGCAAAAGAAATG
>CAXSEB010000336.1:1807-2536 GCA_964235805.1 uncultured Chitinophagaceae bacterium
ACGCCGGCAATTTGAAATTCCATTATTAATTGGCGGCGCAACTACCTCACGCATGCATACTGCTGTAAGAATTTTTCCTGAATATGACAACGGAGTATTACATGTACTTGATGCATCACGCAGTGTAACAGCAGCAGGAAGCTTGTTAAGCAAAGAACAAAAACCTGACTTTCTTAAAAAAGTACAATCAGAATATATCAAACTGAAAGAAGACTTTGGAAATAAGAAATCGGCAAAAGTATACTTGTCATTTGCTGAAGCACAAAGTAATGGTGCAAAAGTAAACTGGAGCAGCTTTTCGCCGGTTACACCAACTTTTACCGGGATAAAAAGCTTTGAGGATTATAACCTAGAAGAAATTGAAATGTATATTGACTGGCAGCCATTTTTTATCGCATGGGAAATGCACGGAAAATTTCCAGGTATTTTATCAGATAAAATCATTGGGCAGGAAGCTAGTAATCTTTACAATGACGCAAAAAAGCTTTTGAAAAAAATTATTAAAGAGAAGTGGTTAACCGCAAAAGGTGTAGTTGGTTTTTGGCAAGCAAGTTCAAATGGAAAGGATACAATCAATGTAAAAGATGAGCATTCAAATTTAAACCTGGAATGCCTTCGGCAGCAAATAAAAAAAGCACCTGGTCAGGCAAACTTATCGCTTGCAGACTCTATAACACCTGCCGATAACGAAGGTGCCGGTACCGATTTCATTGGTGCCTTTGCTGTTTC
>CAXSEB010000337.1:0-2534 GCA_964235805.1 uncultured Chitinophagaceae bacterium
GAAAACCCAACTTTAAAAAGTGAATTTGAGTTACTGCGAAATTCAAAATTGCAGCCTGATAATTCTATTAATTTTCCCGGTAAAACGCTACTGTATAAAGAGGAAGATAATGGAAAGGTAATTACCATAAAATGGTGGCGTGCTGCTGCAGCCGCAGTAATAGCAGGCGTTATAATATTAGCTGGTGTGGGGTTCTATAAAAAAGACAAGATTGAAGTACCGTCCATTGTCAATAAAAACGTTCGAAAGAGTGATAATAGCATCAAGTCAATCATTATAGATACCACGAGCATCAAAAAGGAAAACTTTGTTGCAGTAAAACAACCCAAAAGTGTAAAGCGCAATCAAATCTTACAACACAAGACAAATAAACTCGTAATTAAGAAACCAGAATCAAATACCATTGCTGTTGACCTTAAAAGGAAAACCAATAATTTACCAGCGGCCGATAACAACACAAATAATTTAGAAAAGAAAGAGCCGGTTCTGCTTGTTAAAGAAATACAGAATAACAAGGCGAAAAAGGAAACGTATGACCTTGATAACACAAACCACAAAGTGATCAACGTTGATGAGGTAATATCTAATGATAAAAATTCAGTTCCTGGCGCTCTTACAACATCTTATACTTCGGAAAAACAAGACGACAACAATAATAATTTTGCATTTTATAATATTCCTCAACAAAAATTTAATAAAAGTAAGGTTGGTGGCTTTTTGCGCAAAGTAAAAAGAATAGTGGAGAGAAAGATATCGTCTCTTAACAATACAAAAAACGAATTAGAAACAGCTGATAATTAATCGGCGCATAATGCCGGGGTTCAAAACAATTTATATGTTCAATACAATCACACGAACAATCCTTTTGCTTGCAGGTATATTTTTCTACCTTACATCATCTGCACAAACAGATACAACAAAGCTTCCAAAAACTGCTGACACTATTAGGATCGGCGGGATGATAATAATAAAAAGGGGTAATGGAAGTGAAACTAAAAAGCAAACAACTGTTACAATTGGCAGAAGAAAACATAAGTATTCCAACATTAGTACAGCCAATTGGATTGTAGATTTGGGCTTTACCAACTACACTGATAAAACCGATTATACAAGTGCCACTTCCAATAGTTATATAATTAATAAGCCAGGAGCTGCCCCGTTAGGTAAAAATGATTTCAAATTAAAAAGCAGTAAGTCATCAAACGTAAATATCTGGTTTTTTATGCAGCGCATAAACCTTATAAAACAAGTTGTTAACCTTAAATATGGTTTAGGTATCGAGATGAATAATTATCGTTTTAAAACCCCAATAAGTTTTAATGAAGGCGGAATTAATCCTTATAATTCAGCACAAAATATTGCGCATCCTTTTGTGTTCAGAGATTCAATTTCCTTTTCTAAGAACAAGCTGGCGCTTGATTATGTCACCATTCCCTTCATGCTTAATTTTCGTTTCAATCCTGATTATTCAAAGAAAGGCTTAAGCTTTAGTGCAGGCGCAAGCATGGGATATTTATATAGTACACGTAACAAGCAAATAAGCAACGAACTTGGCAAGCACAAAAACCATGGAGATTACGACATAAAGAAACTCAAGTTTTCCTATATCGGCGAGCTGGGAATTGGGCCTGCCCGCTTATACGGTTCCTATACACCCAAATCTATCTTTAATAACGGCTTTAATATTGCGCCCTATACAATTGGTCTGCGCTTTAGCAATTGGTAAAGCATTCTTCGTTTTAATATTTATGCCGCCGGCTGACATTCATTTTCTAAAAAAAGTGATTGCTTTTTTGTTATAACTTAGTATAAACAAAACTTGTCAGCCATGTCATCACCATTTAATTTGTCATTGCCTGTAGCTATAGGTTGTGATCATGCCGGCTTTACTTATAAAGAAGATCTTGAATCTTTCCTGGAAGGTAAAGGTCTAGATTATAAAGACTTCGGAACATTTTCTGTTGAGTCGGTTGATTATCCTGATTTTGCACATCCTGTGGCGCATTCTGTAGAGAAGGGTGAAAGCTCATTCGGAATATTATTATGCGGAAGTGGAAATGGTGTAGCCATTGCGGCAAACAAACATCAACACATAAGGGCGGCGATTTGCTGGGGCGAAGAATTGGCAGAACTGGCAAGGAAACACAATGATGCCAATGTTATTTGCATACCTGCAAGGTTTGTAAGGGAAGGAGATATGGAAAAGATGGTGGAGATATTTATACACACAGATTTTGAAGGTGGCCGGCATTTGAATCGTGTAAATAAAATTGCTTGCAGTGCATAACGCAACACATCTGATGCTTTAATCTATCTATGAAAAGACTTTGCACTTTTATCTCCTGTTGCTTATTATATTTTACTGTATCAGCGCAGGCAGGCAATGCTCAAAAATATGCCGCTATAATAACTGCTGCTGATCTAAAAAAACATTTGACAGTTATAGCGGGATCTGACATGGAAGGAAGAGAAACCGGTACACCCGGACAGCGCAAAGCAGCCTCATATATTGAAGGCCAGTTTGCATCTTTAGG
>CAXSEB010000338.1:0-1099 GCA_964235805.1 uncultured Chitinophagaceae bacterium
TCTTTACAAATCAAGGCCCGCAAGATGGATTAAAATACAACAGGCACTCTACAAGTTTATTGCAAATGCCTGTTGTATTTAATTGCTGGTAAAAAATTGTTACTGCCCGGCAACTATTAAGTGCTTTGTATCTACTCGTTTGCCTTCTACCCAAAGGCTATAATTATATGTGCCGGCACTTAAAGATGCGCTGCTAAAATTAACCTGCCCTGCACCATAACTTGTAAGTGTTATTGTTTTTATCAGTTGCCCTGTAGCGTTAGTGACGGTTAATTTTGCTGATGTAGCCGTAACAGGAATTTGGTAGCGGATAACTGTATTACCTGCTACAGGATTGGGGCTATTTTGAAGTAAAAAAGCTGACGATAATGAATTGGTTACACTGCCGCCGCCCTTTAACTCTAATATCATTTTACGAAGATCAGCTAACTCTGATTTTATAGCTGCATTGTCTTGTTTCAGTTTTTGGTTCTCGGCTTCCATCTCCTGCATGCCCTTTACCACAATCGGTATCAACTCTGTATAATTCAGTGCCTTAAAGGTTATTGTTTCTGATGGTGTTTGTTGCTTTGGATTTGTGGATTTGCCCGTTTCAAAGGTGGTAACTTTCACAAGGTTAGGAAGTACTTGCTCTACATCCTGCGCAATAAGTCCATATTGCTTTCCCAGAGGTAAGTGCATTAATTTATAATTACCATCATGTTTAAATGTATAAGTTTTAGGCGCAAGCTTTTTTATAATATCCATGCCGCTTGTCATGTCGCTGATGTCTTCTTTTAAAGAACGATCAGATGATGCATAAACCCCATTAGACGAAAACACCCCGCCAATAAAATATCCGCCATAAGAAGATACGCTGTTAGTAACTCCATAAACTCCAATTGACTGTTGAGATGTAGCATTTATACCGTATTCCGTAACTCCATAAGCATTTCCGCGAAACGCATCGCCACCATCTAAACTGCTTTCTCCATATACACCAAGATAGCCAACACCTTTAACACCAAAAGAAGCACCACCACTTCCTACACCATACACTCCGTTTGAACCGCCATATCCATAGACTCCATTACCTGAACCCTGGCCTATCACGCCATCG
>CAXSEB010000338.1:1120-2534 GCA_964235805.1 uncultured Chitinophagaceae bacterium
TGCAATTCCTCCGCTTGTAACATTCATGTTACCAGTAAAAAGAGAAGTACCCACTACATGCAGTTTAGCAGAAGGTGTGGCAGTACCAATGCCCACATTACCATTTACATGCAGGCCGTTGGAAGGCGGAGTAGAAGAACTTCCGACAGAAACACCTCCATTGCTATTTACAAAAAGTTTTGTTGAACCGTTAACCTGTACCCGTAAAGGATTTGAACCCGATGCACTATTTATATGTACTTTATCTGTTGGACTGGTAGTGCCAAAGCCCCAATTGCCAGTGCTGCTCACTCTTCCACGTTCAGTATTATTTGTTATAAAAGCAACAGCCTGGCTGCTTGTAGTACCAATTCTTCCTGTGGCAGTTAAGTTATTGCCGCCATTCACCCAGTTTTGGGCATTCAGGTTTACAGTTAAAAAAAGAAGTTGACTTAATATTAAAACCGGAAATATCTTTTTCATAATAATTATTTAGATTTATTTATAATTTGTTTAATGGTTAAAAAACGGTACATATCACAAGGCGCTAAGGTGGTAATCCTTCAGGATGCTTTATGGTTGAGAACATAGCCATTGATGCATAGTTGTTGTTGTAAAACAAAAAGAGTTACCTCTTTAAATAGTTTTTATTGAGCCGGATTAAGCGTGTAAGAATTAGGAGCTATTGAAAAATACGAGCCAGGTGCTTTAGGAGGTTACAACTTTTACGTTATATCGAAATGATATCTCAATCCAATCGATCCGGAATAAGAATGACTGCAATCTTACAACTTAAAATCGAATGCTCCCCACTAATCTCAGGTATTTATAAAAGAAGTTTTTTTGTTAGTAGTTATAACACGTAGATATATCCTAATGTTGGCGAAGACTCAACATAAACACCACAACAAATTAAACCAGGTACCGAAAGGTGCATGCTTTTTGGTAATACGGCCCATGTTGCTGCTCACTTAGCCACGGGTTCCTTACTTCAATAAAAAGCTACAGCGTACATTAATCTTCTTTATCTTACAATAGTGGAAAATACAAATACAAACTTTTCTTTTTTGAAAGGCGACGGTGAAATGACTAAGCTCATCCGTGATCACGATTGGAATAAAACCTCCATTGGCAGCATTGAACAATGGCCTCAAAGCCTGCAAACTGCGCTTGGTATCATTTTGAAATCTAAGTTCCCTATGTTTCTTTGGTGGGGTAAAGAGTTAATTCAATTTTACAATGATGCTTACCGCCCAAGCTTTGGTAAAGAGGGCAAACATCCAACCGCATTAGGGCAGAATGGTGAAGACTGCTGGCCGGAAATTTGGCCAATCATAAAACCTTTAATTGACCAGGTACTTGCCGGTGAAGAAGCCACATGGAACGAAGATCTTTTAATCCCCTTTTCTCGCAATAGAAAATTAAAGAATTTTTA
>CAXSEB010000339.1:0-2532 GCA_964235805.1 uncultured Chitinophagaceae bacterium
TAGATGCAAACGGAGCCCGTTACGATTCATTATTTAACAGCATTCCCGTATCTGCTCAAACCCATTCTAACCGCCACAATGTTTTGAGTACGTTAAAGGAAGGAATGGATGATACTTATGAAACGGAAGCTCAGCGCCCCGGTCCCCGCAGAGGCGTTTTGGGTGATAATACTATTCGTCCTTCAGGTCATATCATCGCAGGTATTGCATTTAAATTAAGCAAGCGTATTAACCTGGCTTTCGAAGAAAAATACACTATAGTTAAAGATGATTTACTTGATGGACAAACATGGCAGGAACAAGTATATGGTGATCCTGTATTAACTCCTGAATTTGATAGTTATAACTACGCTTCAATAGGTTTAAACTTTAATCTTGGTTCTAAATCTGTTGAGCCATTATGGTGGTTAAATCCTTTAGATTATGTTTATAGCGAGTTAAACAATCCGCGACACATGAAACTTCCAAAGCCTACGTTTGACGATGCAGATGCTGATGGAGTTTTAGACCAATTGGATAAAGAACCAAATACACCCGCAGGCTGCCCTGTTGATACGCATGGTGTAAGCAGAGATACAGATGGTGACGGCGTACCTGACTGTAAGGATAAAGAATTAGTAACACCTACATATTGCCAGCCTGTAGATGCGGATGGAGTTGGTAATTGCCCGCTGCCTGATTGTTGCAAGAACGCTGTAGTTACACCTACAACTTCAGAATGTGCAATCGGTGATTTACCAAGCATTTCTTTTAAAGGTAATACCAGCACTTTAACCGGTGATGCAAGAGCAATGTTAGCTACTGTTGCTACTAAATTAAAAGGAAATGCAGGATGTAATATTACTATCACAGGTTACCCTGCGGCTTCTAAAGCTGCCCAGGCACTTTGTACAAAAAGAACACAGGCTGTTAAAACCTATCTTATGGAAAAAGAGGGTATAAGTGCAGACAGACTTAGTGTTAACTGTGAAGTTGGTGGCGGTGATGCAAATACAGTTGATATTAAAAGTACCAAATAATAAATTTCATTTTTAAAAAAAAGCCTTCCGTAACAGGAGGGCTTTTTTTGTGCAGCTTAACAAAATTGTTTGCATTAAAACATTTACATTTGCGGTTCTTATGAAATTTTTGATTTCTTCCTTTATCGTTTTATTTGTGCTCGCGTCCTGTACAAGCGAGTTTGGCAAAATTCTAAAAAGTAAAGATTATGACTATCAGTTAAAAAAAGCTGATGAGTATTTTTATAAAAAGAAATACCGGCAGGCTGATGAATTATATGTTGCATTGTTCCCCATTTTTAAAGGAACAGAAAAGTTTGAAGATCTTTATTATAAATACGCATATTGCTCCTACTTTCAAAAAAATTATGCTGATGCAGAAAATCTGTTTAAAGGGTTTTTAGAAGTTTTTCCTAACAGCGCCAAGGAAGAAGAGATGGCTTACATGCATGCTTATATTTATTATCTTGAATCACCCAAGGTTGAACTGGAACAGGTAAATACTTCGAAAGCTATCGGAATGATGCAGACTTTTGTAAATACGCATCCAAAATCTTCCCGTTTAAAAGATGCCCTGGATGTTATTGATAAAAGCCGTGCAAAACTGGAGGTTAAAGAATATAAAAGTGCTGAGTTATACTATAAGTTACAGCATTACAGGGCAGCAGGTATCGCTTTTACCAACTTGCTAAATGATTATCCTGAATCAGCAAAGGGTGACGAATACAAATTGATGGGACTTAAATCTTACTACCAGTTTGCAAAATTGAGTGTACCTGAAAGACAACAGGAACGGTACGAGAAAGTTGTTTCGGAATACAATGACTTCACTGACAGATACCCTGACAGCAAGCTATTGAAAGATGCAAAGGACTATAATAATCTGAGCTTAAACCACATAAAAGAATTACAAAATGAGCAAACTAAGACGACAACAAAACGCTAACACAAGCAATGTAGTAGAAACAAAAAATTTAGCTGACATCAAAGCAAAAACAGGAAACTTATACGAGTCTATTGCTGTAATTGCTAAAAGAGCAAATCAAATAAATATTTCTTTAAAAGAAGAACTGCATAATAAACTTGAGGAGTTTGCAAGCCACACGGATAGCCTGGAAGAAATTCATGAAAATAAAGAGCAGATTGAAATTTCTAAAGCCTACGAGAGAATGCCGAACCCGGCACTATTGGCAACCACTGAGTTTATGAACGAGAAAGTTTATTATCGCAAAAATGAAGATGATCTTTTTAGTTAAGGACTTAACAAATGCGGGAACTCTTACATAGTTTTAATTAATAAAAATATATTTTTAGGCGACGATTATTTTAATCGTCGTTTTCTTTTGTAAATGTTTCAGGGAAAAAAAATATTATTAGGAGTTACCGGCAGTATCGCTGCTTATAAAACTGTTTTTTTACTCCGGTTATTAATTAAAGCCGGTGCAGAAGTAAAAGTTATAATGACTCCTTCGGCTAAAGATTTTGTTGCTCCGCTTACCTTTTCAACCTTATCAAAAAACGAAGTTTTATTAGA
>CAXSEB010000340.1:0-2521 GCA_964235805.1 uncultured Chitinophagaceae bacterium
TAAATTCCTGGCCACCGTTACAGCACACAATGCAGTATCAGGAGCATCTTACACTTTCCCCCATGTTGTAGATTATGATGGAACAATTTTTTACAGGCTGAAGATAATCAGCCCGGGCGGAGGATATGAATTTTCAGATATTATCCGTGTAGCACTAAGCAGCGAATTAAAGAACTTTGTTGTTCCTTCTGTAATCTCCAATAACATTTTAAAAGTAAATACCGGCAGCAGAAAGTATAGCTTACTGGAGCTGATCAACATGAATGGCGCTGTTGTAATGAAACAAAATATCATAGCCAATTCAGGGCAAATAAATATACCGGTAGGTAGAATTGCTGCTGGTATTTATACCGTGAGATTAACCGGCAACACAAAGATTGCGCTACAGAAAGTAGTTATAGAGTAAGTATATGCTCATTTAAGGCTACTCAAAAAAGCAAGGCTCTGCGGTATCTGTTCAACGGATTGCAAAGATTCATCTTCTATGAAATAATATTTTATGCCAATCTTTTTCGCCTGTTTCATTATAGCGGCAATGCCTACATCACCTTGCCCCAGTATAACATTTGTTTCAACAGGCGCGTTACCATTTTGGTTTCCTTCTGTGCCGGGCTTCCTGTCTTTTAAATGTAACATTGAAAAGCGGGTTGGATATTTCTTAAGTAAAGCAACCGGATCCTGCCCCGGCTGTTTAACCCAAAACACATCCATTTCATAGTTTACATACTTTGGATCTGTATGCGTTACAAGATAATCAAACAGAGTTTTGTTTTGATAAGGCCTGAACTCATAACCATGGGTATGATAACAGAACTTCATGCCGTTTTCCCGGATTAGTTTTCCTGCAGCAGAAAAAACTTTTATTGCTTTTTTCACGTCATCAATTGTGAACTCATCATTGTTGTGAGGTATCCAGGTACATATTATAAACTTTGAACCAAAGGCTTTTGCCTTATCGATCACAAGCTTTGGATCTTTTGCTAATTGATCAAATTCAGCACCGTAGCTTACCATCTTCAAATCATTTTGCTTCAATAAATCTTTAAATTCATCAACACTTAAACCATAAGTGTCTCCTCCTTCTATGTTCCTGATGTTCCATTCTTTTATTTTGGCAAGCGTGCCAGGTACATCTGTTTTAAATTCATTTCTCAAACTGTACAATTGTAAACCGATCTGTTGCGCTAACGATACATTAAACCAAACAACTAATGCGATTAGCATAAAGATTTTTGCCTTGATTTTCATAGTGAGTTGTTTCAACTTTTTTAAATGATTAGATACAGGTGTGTTGATTAAATTTTTTCCGTCAACTTTTATATTTACCCGGTTGATTTAGTGATCAAGCAAAAATCAAGCGAGAATATTTAAGCGGTAATCAAACTCATCAACAGGTAAATTTATAGATTTAAACGAGTAATTAAGTTTGATATTGATTGAAGTGACATTATTGTTTATTTTGATATAACATTAGTAGATTAGTGCTATGATTGAGGCTATAAAGAAAGGAGATACGTTTGCATTTGAGCAAGCCTACCTGCAATCATATAAAAAAGTATATGCTTATTTTTTTAAAAAGTCAGGATCCGCAGAAGATGCGAAGGATCTTTTGCAAATAACGTTTCTAAAGCTTTGGAAATACCGTGAATCTCTTTCACCGCATTTCTTATTAGATCAGCACTTATTTCAAATAGCACGGACTGTTTATGTTGATTACCTGCGCAGGCAAAACAGGCTTTCTAAAACTGAACCGTTAAAACCAGATAGCCCGGAGAGTATTTCATCTTATGTTTATGTTTCTACAGAGTTTGATACGAAAGCCCGTTTGCAGGCTGCCTTGTCGGCAATGCCTGTGCTGCGAAAGAAAGTGTTTGAGTTAAACCGTTTCGAAGGTTATTCATACCGCGAAATAGCAGAGCTTTTATCAATATCAGTTAAAGCAGTAGATAACAATCTTGCCAAAGCATTAAGACAATTGCGGAAAGCATTACTAATAATTATGCTTTTAATGAACGTGTTATAAAAGTTCATGGCCTGGCAATCACCAGTACTTTAGTTTCTAATTAAAAATATTTTTCAGTATCGAAGGAGAACCTGTGGATTAAGCGTATTTGTAGTTACCGACATTATAAATGAAGATAACTGCTGAATTGATTGAACGTTTTTTTAATAAGCAATGTACTGCTGAGCAGGCTAGGTATGTTGCAGTTTATTTAAAAGAAAACCCCGACAGGCTTGATAGCTACTTTAATATAAATGAATGGAACTCTTCGGAGCTTAACGAATTAATGCGTGATGAACACTGTGATGAAGTATGGAAAAAGATAAAACGTAAGCAGAAACAATCTGCGCTTATCGTGTTGCTTAAAAGATCTGCGGTTGCCGCAGGAGTTATTGGAGTAATATGTAGTGCATATTCTTATCTCTTTTATACTGAAAAAAAATCTGCTGCCAAATCAGTTGTTACCAAATCTATAGCCTTTACCGAACCGGAACATAGAATAACTACCAATCTTTCCAA
>CAXSEB010000341.1:0-1254 GCA_964235805.1 uncultured Chitinophagaceae bacterium
CGGGTTACAGGTTGTACAGTATTCTACTCAACAAAACCCGGAACATGAACCAAATAAAGAAAATGGAAGCAACAACAACAGAAACAGGCATCGAAAGAAATCTACGCAAAATAAGGGTCGGCGTGGTATCCAGCAATAAAATGGATAAAACGATTACGGTGAAAGTAGAGCGTAAGGTAAAACATCCGCTGTATGGTAAGTTCCTTAAAAAAACAACCAGCTTTCATGCGCATGACGAGAAAAATGAGTGCAGCATTGGTGATACCGTAAAAATTATGGAATCACGTCCGATGAGCAAAACCAAGCGGTGGAGACTGGTTGAAGTAGTAGAAAAAGTGAAGTAAAATCTATGATGCAGGAGAAAAAATATATTTTTTTACCTGCTTTAATTAGATTAGAATAAATAACAGGTTTGAATGTAGCGATAACATAAATCATGCATCTTAAATCACAAATTTAAAAGAATGATTCAGCAAGAGAGCAGGTTAAATGTAGCAGACAACAGCGGTGCAAAACAGGTGTTATGTATCCGGGTGCTGGGAAACAGCGGGCAGGATTATGCTAAAATAGGAGATAAGATTGTAGTTACTGTGAAAGATGCAATGCCGGCCGGCGGAATTAAAAAAGGTACAGTAAGCAAGGCTGTTATTGTTAGAACAACCAATAAGCTGCGTCGTAAAGATGGTTCTTACATTCGCTTTGACGACAATGCGGTGGTATTGCTGAATAACTCTGATGAACCAAGAGGCACACGTATTTTCGGCCCGGTGGCCCGTGAACTCAGGGATAAAGGTTATATGAAGATCATTTCCCTGGCGCCTGAAGTATTGTAAAGGATGACCGTTTTTGTTCTGTTCGATGAAAAGTTTTTCAGTAACAGGATTGAATTTGACCTAAGAAAAGTATTAAAGTAAATATCAATGAGTACAAGATTTAAACCAAAGTTCAGCATTAAAAAAGGCGACCAGGTTGTAGTGATAACCGGTGAGGATAAGGATCTGAAAAAGCCACGCAAAGTGCTTGAAATTATAATGGAAACCAGTCGTGTTTTGGTGGAAGGGGTGAATATTGTTACCAAACATACAAAGCCAACAGCACAAAATACAAAAGGCGGTATCATTAAAAAAGAAGCGGCTATTTCTATCAGCAATGTAATGCTTTGGGATGCTAAAAGCGGTGGCCCGTCTAAAGTTAAACGTACCCGTGAAAATGGTAAATTAATAAGAACTGCAAAAAAATCAGGGGAGGTAATAA
>CAXSEB010000341.1:1264-2516 GCA_964235805.1 uncultured Chitinophagaceae bacterium
AGTGCTGGTAGAAGAAGGTAAAGTGATTGTAGAAGGTGCTAACATTATCACCAAACACACAAAGCCTTCTGCACAAAATACGAAAGGCGGGATTGTGAAAAGAGAAGCTGCCATGCAGATTAGCAATGTAATGTTGTGGGATGGCAAACAACCAACTAAGGTCAAGCGTGAAGAAAGAGAAGGTAAAAAAGTTCGTGTATCTAAAAAATCAGGGGAGGCAATCAAATAATGAGCACAGCAACTAATACTCCGAGATTAGCAGATAAGTACAAAAAAGAAGTTGTACCTGCTTTAATGAAAAAATTCAGTTATAAAACTGTAATGCAGGCGCCAAAGCTTACCAAGATTTGTTTGAATCGTGGTGTAAATGGTGCGGTTACAGATAAGAAGCTCATCGATGTAGCCATTGATGAACTATCAAATATTACCGGGCAGAAAGCGGTGGCTACGATGTCTAAAAAAGATATCTCCAATTTTAAGTTGCGTAAGAACATGCTGATTGGCGCAAGGGTTACTTTACGTGGCGTAAAAATGTATGAGTTTCTCGACAGGCTGGTATCCGTATCACTGCCACGTGTACGCGATTTCAAAGGTATCAATGATAAGGCATTCGATGGTCGTGGAAACTATACGCTGGGCGTAACAGAGCAGATTATTTTCCCTGAAATTGACATCGATAAGGTGAATAAGATCACCGGCCTTGATATCACTTTTGTTACTACTGCTGATACAAATGAAGAAGCATTTGAATTGCTGAAAGAGCTAGGAATGCCTTTTAAAAATGTTAAAAAATCTGAAAGCTAAAATATGTCAAAAAAATCAATCATAGCAAGGCAGGCTAAAAGGGTAAAGATCGTTGCCCGTTTTGCTGAAAAGAGGGCGGCACTTAAAGCAGCCGGAGATTATGCGGCACTTGACCTGCTTCCAAAAAATGCATCTCCTGTCAGACTCAGGAATCGTTGCCAGCTTACCGGAAGGCCCCGGGGATATAGCCGTCACTTTGGTCTCAGCAGAAATATGTTCAGGGATATGGCACTCCAGGGAAAAATTCCGGGAGTTACAAAAGCCAGCTGGTAACCCGTACCGTTACTTCATTATTCATGTGAAATAAAAGGTACTAACATCCAGACAGGATATCGCATTGTAATAAATTATTAAATCAATTAACAGACATAACAATGGTTACTGATCCAATCGCAGATTATTTAACAAGAATTCGCAACGCCCAAATGGCTAATCACCGTATTGTAGA
>CAXSEB010000342.1:0-2506 GCA_964235805.1 uncultured Chitinophagaceae bacterium
GCAAATCACGTGTTCGTTATCCAATGCTTTGATAACCGGCTGGCTTCCTTTGCCAAGTACGTTCTTCTGCCCCTGCGGTTGTATAACAACCACTGCTCCGTTTTCAATCCAGGCATATACGTTTTTGCTATTTACCGTTTCCATTGTGCAACCCCTGCCTCCACCAATTTCCTTTTCAGGCATTCCGGGAATTGCCGAGTATACATTTTTACCTCTTCTCCAAACGGTTTGTACTTTCCCATCATTATTGATTGCTAATCCCCCGCCATCCATCGGGCAGCCATTCAATTTCCAGCTTCCTATGCCCAGCTTTTGTGCCTGTCCAAAAGTACTGCCGCCATCCGTTGACTCCACTAAGTAGAGATCCCTGTTACCCTTTAGCCAGTTGCGAAACATCACAACTACACTGTGGCCTTTCACTACTACAGACGGCTTGCAGCACTCACAAACCGTAGTGTCAGGGGAGGCATAAACCAACTGGTTCTTTAACCACGTTTTTCCGCCATCCATTGACCTCGAACCGTATATTTTATTACGTTTATTCCCTCTCAGGTCAAGCCATACAGCAAAGGCATTTTCTTTATCAGCGCTTAGTGCCATAAGCCCTTCTTTGGCAATTGCGTCAACATCGTTTACTCTGCCGGCAGATACCCATTTGCCACCCGTATGCTTACGAAAAGAGAATATATTTCCGGTTGAAGTAGCAGCAGTAACTATAATACCATTGTTATTAGCGGCGATTTGTGGTCCTCTGGTAGCGAATGAAAATACTTTCGGCAATACTGAAATTAAAAATGGCGTGCTAAATGTCATTCCCTTATCTGAAGAACAGGTGTACATAAGGCTGTCACCGGTACCATAAACGATATGCACGTTACCGTTTTTATCACTCACCATGTTAGGCATCTGGCCGTTTGCAATGATAAAATCGCTTCGGCTATGATCCCTTTTATTTGCAAATACCGGTAGCAAATATATCAGTAGGACAAATAGGATTTTGCGCATGTTTATACTTTGTCTATTGGTTTTCGTTTCTTTTGACCGACTTGCCTGAAATAGCTGGGTGTAAGCCCTGTAACTTTTTTAAACTGGTTTGACAGGTGTGCAACGCTGCTATAGCCAAGTGTGTAAGCAATCTCACTTAGGCTTAACTCGTCATAGATGATCAGTTCTTTTATCTTTTCAACTTTCTGATTGATGATATACTTCTCAATAGTAATTCCTTCTACCTCCGAAAACAGGCTGCTCAGGTAAGAATAATCTTTATGAAGCGTTTTGGTAAGTATCTCTGAAAAGTTTTGATTGTTATCTTCCTCCTTATGATGCACCTGCTTAATAATAATGTTCTTGATCTTTTCTATTAACTGCTGCTTACTGTTATCCAGGAGCTCAAATCCAAGGGAAGTCAGATTGCCTGTAAGCTGTTGCATTTGTTCTTTGGACAGTTCCCTGCTTAACGCTACCTCACCTAAGGTAACAGCCCTGGCATCAATGTGCAGCTTTTCCAATTCCTGCCTGACTACGAGTATGCAACGGTTGCATACCATGTTTTTTATGTATAGGTGCATACGTATTAGATGTAAGAAACTTCATGAACTATTTGATATAAAGCTAAACCAAGTTCGCATACCGGCAAAACCATGTATCATGGTTATACATTTCCTTGCTTGTAGATACTATAATATATACACGTGCTTATTATTCCGGGTGGAGTGCCGATGATGGACAGCCATTGGTTTGACGTACATTCACCTGAATTTAACGGCCAGGTATTTACACAAACTTTTTTATACGGTAGCTTCAATGGAAAGGTTACTTTTTATGAACCGATGATAACACTTGCTTTCTTTAAAAACAAACCCACCTTTGAAAGGCCTATTCCCACACCGGCTAAGTTCAAACAGGCAGGTTATTATCCAACAGTAATGCGGGTTGTTAAATATGATGGCGTTACAGAAGTGGTACTTGACAAGTTTGTATACCGGCAGCAATCATAATGCTGAATGTGGATGTACCGATGAACATACTTACATAACAAGGAGCAGTATCAAAGCTGCCCCTTTGTTGTGCATTAGAATTCAGGCACCGACGAGCGTATCATTTTTGTACAATTATTTAACCTGGACCAATTATTTTTTGAAACTATATGGCTGCTTTTGTTTCAACCATACTACATTTGAAACAGGTTATGTTCATCAATGAATCAATACATGAAAAAGATAATTATGCTGTTATTATTTCTACCATTATTTGCAAAATCACAAAACACTTTTATAGCTGTTATCAGAAATAATGATACCAAAGCACCGCTACCAGGGGTTAGTGTTCAGATAAAAAGTCTCAAGTTATCTGCCAAAGCAGATGATGCAGGTATTATTTTCTTAAACAACGTACCAAACGGCAAACAAAACATTGAATTCTCTCATGTTGGTTATAAAGAAATTGAGAAAACTGTCTTGTCCTGAAATAGCTTGTCACAAAAAGCAATCAGGATGAAAGAAAAAGT
>CAXSEB010000343.1:0-2499 GCA_964235805.1 uncultured Chitinophagaceae bacterium
CTTGGCAAAACAATTCCAGGTTATTATTATGGGCTTAATTTCGGCGCAGCTTACAAAGGGATTGACCTTAGTGTTTTCTTTCAAGGCGTTGGAGATGTACAAAAATATAACGTAATAAGATCCGGCCTTGAATCTCCCGGAGGATTGGCAAATCAATGGGCAACAGTGCTTAACAGATGGACACCTGCACATCCGTCAACAACAATGCCCCGGGCAGTGTATGGTGATCCTGCTCAAACAACCCGGTTCTCAAACAGGTTTGTCGAAAGCGGTGCTTACCTAAGATGCAAAAATATTCAGCTCGGTTATTCAATTCCTAAACCATTTTTAAACCGCTTGATGTTTGTGCAAAATATCCGGTTATACGTTAGTGCCGTAAACCTGTTTACCATCACAAAATATACAGGTCTTGATCCTGAAGCAGATTCAGGGGCAGGCGCAAATGGCATTAATATTATTCCGCCTACAAGGCAATTTCTGTTTGGTATAAATGCAGGTTTTTAAAAAAGAAATCATTGTTAATTACAATTTCAATCATTATATGAAAGCATTATCTTTTTATATCATCATAGGATTATTTATGTCAACTGTGATTTTTTATAGCAGTTGCAACAAGAAAAGTCTTGACTTGTTACCGCATGGCCCCACAGAACTATCTTACTTTACACAGGAATCTGATTTCACCAAAGCGATCTTTGGTACTTATGCAAAACTGACCGATTTGTTCTGGTATAATGCCGGGTCAAATAATTCAACGATGCCAATTTTTTTATTGCCTGGTGATGATATCACAACAAATGAGGGAAATGAAGAATTTGAAATATTCGGTTCCATTCAGCCCAGCGATGATAGGGTTACTTATTTTTATACAACATGGTACCAGTTAGTTGCAAGAGCTAATGTTGTTCTTGAAAAGATAAAGAATGTTCCCGATGGAGTTTATCAAACGCCTAACCTGAAAGATTATAACAAAGGCGAAGCATTGTTTTTAAGAGGGCTTGCTCACTATTATTTGTGGAACTATTTCGGAACTTCTCCTTTAGATACTACAAGAGTTACCTCGCCTGAACAATTTACTCCGCCATCAACTACCGGCACTCAATTGCTTGACCAGGCAATTAAAGATTTTAATGAAGCTGCCCGCTTACTACCGCAGTCATGGGATGATGCAAATACAGGGCGTGCCACAATGAATTCTGCCAACGGAATGTTAGGAAAGTCTTTGGTATTTAGAGCAACAACCACAAAAAATAATGCCGACTATACCGCCGCAATAGCTGCTTTCAAAAAACTTTCCGGGCTAAAATTAGTTGAAAAGTTTGATGATAATTTTGCATGGGATACCGAAAACAATGAAGAATCATTATTTGAATTCCAGGCTTCGCAGGCTTTTGGTTTTGATAATGTATGGCTTTCAAATGACTTCGATAATGCTATTGGCGCCCTTTCGGCGTATTGGGGTTATTATGATGATAATTATAGCTTGTTCGGAAAATCACCTTTTTTTGGAACAGCCAAATTATTAAATGCATTTAATGTTGAAGATCCAAGGCTTCCTCACACAATCGTTCCCGAAGGAAGAACAGTAAACAAATACGTAGAAAGAAATAAGTTAGATCAGCCTGGTGTTGGTTCTACCAATAACCCAAGATTATTAAGATATGCTGATGTTTTATTATTAAAAGCTGAAGCTACCTTACAATCGGGCGGCTCTATTGCAGAAGCAATTGGGTTTATTAACCAGGTAAGAACACGTGCAAGAAACATGGTAGAGGGAGGCACGCAACCTGCAAATTATTCCACCACAGAAACAGATAAAACAACTATTATGAACTGGATAATTAACGAACGCTTTATTGAACTGGCAGGCGAAGGCCAGCGTTGGTTAGATTTGAGAAGATGGCAAATGGGAGGCATAATTAATTTAGATAATGCATTTTTTAGTTCCAACACGAGCACAATGTCGTTCCAGTTACCTAAACATTTACTATTGCCAATACCTAACAGCGAATTAGATGTAAACCCGAATGTTACCCAGAACGCAGGTTATTGATAGTAACTTAGTTGTATACGCCTCTAATCAATCAATTTTCAATGTTACAAATAAGGTAAGGAGCCAATATTCTGGTTTTCCTTACCCTTGGTTTTGCATCCACTTAATTAATCGTTTGCGCAGATATGCCATTTCTCAAAAGCAATTTCTTCTTTAGAAACCTGCTTCTCATCAATTATTTGTATTGCAAATACAAAATCATAATTATCTCTGTAAAAACCAAGGGATCTTACTTTCTCCTCAATAATAGGAGTTGCAAGTATAGCTGCTTTATGTTCTCTATCAACAACTATAGTTTTTTGCAAAAATTCCTGTTGAGCACTATAACAAGCCGCCTGTAACGTTAGTGTTAACATGGCATCATTATCTATTGTAAGTAAATCACCAATTAACCACTGATATGCTTCAGGCTTAAACAATAATGTAAATAACCCGATAAGTTTATT
>CAXSEB010000344.1:0-2487 GCA_964235805.1 uncultured Chitinophagaceae bacterium
TATAAAACTTATGCTTGTATTCATTTAGGTTGCTGGATAGGCCAGTAAGTTCATGATGAATTGCAGCAGGGCTCATCCAGTTTGAAGGAAATTGAACTTCATCTACATTGGAGTATAATTTATATGCATACTGTTTAAAGGCTAACGCTTTGGCTGCTATTAATACTACTGCCTCATGTTCTGGCATGTCGGCAGTTCTTACAGTGTTTACAATTCTTGCACTTCGTTTATCAATAGCGGTCGCATCCAACTCATTGATATAAGCTATTGCCCTGTTGATGTTTGCAGCAGGAGCAACATCGAATAAACCTAACTGCACAGAACTATTATCCGGCTTGCTTTCCGGCATTGGCAGATAGGTAAGCCGTTTGCTTTTATCAATACTTTTGTTTGATACTTCTAAAGCAAACTTTTCTTTATTAAACTGCTTATCAATACCATCGCTAATGGTTAGTGCTAACTTTTCACCAATTACATTGATGTCTCCATTTTGCCAAACTGTTTCGTGAGCTTTACCGTATTGATTTTTGCCAGGTGTAACTTCGTTCCCTACAACTATTTCAGGGTGATTGAATAAGTAAAAATTTATTGGATAATTTCCATACTCATTTATTAATTCAATAGTATTTAAGAGTAATTGCTCACTATCCGATAACTCTTTCTTTTCTGTATTTTTTTGAACAATTAATAAATGGCTCGGGGCTTCGGTATTTCCTGTATCCTTCATGAGGTTATCAGGCATTACATTAAGACTAATAAAATCGGCATGATCAAATAAATATTTTCTTGCAGTTTCATTGGATGGACTATTTAGAAAAGCGTCAGTTGTGATGTATGCTAATAACCCACCGTCCTTTATTTTGTCGAGTCCTTTCGCAAAAAAGTAATTATGAATTTTACCTGACAACGCTTCATCTCTGTATGCCTCATCAAATACAGGGAAGTTGCCGAAAGGAATATTGCTTACTATCAAATCATACTTTCCGTTTTCATCATTAGATGTATTTTCAAAACCTCTTACCTGAACAGAAAAAGGAACGGGTATCGAACTACCAAGAGCAGTCAATACCCGTCCAGAAAGAATATCTTTTTCTACAGCAGTAATACCTTCAAGTTTTGGAAATGCCTTAACTGCCTCTATTATAAATATGCCTGCACCACCGCTGGGTTCATACATACTTTTAGGCTCAATGCCTTGTTCTTTTAATACATTGAATAAGGTTTGGGGTACAATTTCAGGTGTATAAAAAGCAGTAAGGATGCTGTTCTTAATTGAATTAATTACTTGCTTATATCCTGTTTCATTAAAATGTTGTTGCAATAATTCGTGCAACTCAATTATTTGCGGATAGAGTTTTAAATCTTCTTTCGAAGCATTTAGGTTTATCCATTCATCTTTAGGTCCACTTGGAAACAACACAGCTTTCAAACCACCAAAACCAGCATAGCACTTTAATGTCTGAACCTGTGCATCTGAAAGAGATTGTCCTTCTTTCCATTCCAATGCAATGCGGATAGCGGAAATATTATCTTGTAGTTTTTGTAAACTGTTGTAACCCATCACTCACGTTTTCCTGTTCACTTGTTACTTTCAAAATACTCACTGATGACGCCGGTAATAGCATATCGTATGAATCGGTTATCCTCATTTGCCTCAGAAAACTTCAAGTCATCAAAAGTTGATTGGCATTTTGTTATCAGGTTTATAACTTCAAATTTTAATATCCCCGTGTCCTGCAGATGCTGATATCTATCTGTAAATTCCTCTTCAAGTATAGTAGTGATGTAGTTGAATTTTGATGGTCGCAAATCTTGCGTTAAAACATTCATGCAGGCTTCATCAATAATATATGCAGGCTGTACTTTCTCTAATTGACTAAGCGAAGCATTTACTGTACTTACCTTATTGGATAAGTATTCTGTTACGGTACCTGCTTCTTCTAATTGCAGTAATATATCTGGATTATTTTGCCTGATATAATCATGAAGTTTCTTGATAAGTACAGCCTGCATAAGCTCTTTTTTTCTATAAACCAAAGAATGATTTAATGACTGTTACAACTACTACTAAAAACACACAACTTCCAAACCATGCTGCGGCAAACTTTCCCGTATCATGGTCACCTGCATTCCACTTCTGATACACCTTAACTGCTCCCACTAACCCTAAAATAGCACCAACGGCATACATAAGGTTACTGCCTGATGAGAAATAGCTTCGCACTTTTGTGTTAGCTTCATTAAGACCTGCATTTCCATCTTGTGCTGATGCATAAATTGAAATCAGCAGTAATGAAGCTGATGCCGCTAATGACAGCATAAACTTTTTGATTCGGTTTTTTTCTTTCGCACTTTTCATAACTCACATTTATTTAGATGATGAATAACATAGGAATGCTTCATTACGATCTTTTGCACTTATTCTCCCACACTTGTATAATGAAGCATTATTTTTTTCAGCTCAGTCCCATATTTGTATCACATCAT
>CAXSEB010000345.1:0-2470 GCA_964235805.1 uncultured Chitinophagaceae bacterium
GTTTTTTTGTGATTGCGCTTATTTCTCTTATTGGTTGAATAGTTCCAGTTTCATTGTTACCGTACATTATTGAAACTAAAATGGTAGTTGGCTTAAAAGCTGCCTCAAGTTCTGCAAGATCAATCAAACCTTCGTTATTTACCTGCAGATAAGTAACCTCGCCGCCTAACTTTTCGATATGCTTACATGTATCTAAACCTGCTTTGTGCTCCGTAGTGGCAGTAATTATATGATTGCCTTTTGATGCATACATTTCAAAAACACCTTTTAATGCAAGGTTGTCACCTTCCGTAGCGCCGGAGGTAAATATTATTTCTTTAGGATCTGCACCGATCAATTTTGCAACCTGCTCCCTTGCATAGTCTACCGCTTCTTCAGCTTCCCAACCAAAGGGATGATTGCGGCTTGCGGCATTACCAAAATGTTCAGTAAAATAAGGTATCATTGCTTCCAACACCCGCGGATCCATTGGCGTAGTAGCATTATTATCAAGATAAACAGGCAACTTCAACATACTTAATGATTTTCTAAGTGCAAAGTTAATCCAAAACGAATTAATAACAGATATACTATTTGTTATGCAATAGCAAAACTTATTAAAGAGATCGGAGCCTTTTGGTTCAGCCTGGTTTATCTTTATAAAAACAAATAGCCCATGTTAAAGATCGACCATATTGGCATCGCCGTCAAGCATCTTTCTGATAGTATTCCTTTGTTTGAAAAATTATTAAATACACCATGTTATAAAACGGAAGCTGTAGAAAGTGAGCTGGTTAACACCGCTTTTTTTAAAAAGGCTGATAGCAAGATCGAATTAGTAGAACCTTATTCTCCGGCGAGCGTAATAAATAATTTTATTAATAAAAGAGGTGAGGGCATACATCATATTGCTTTTGAGGTGGAGGATATAGAAGCGGAAATAAGCAGGTTAAAAAATGAAGGGTTTGTTTTAATAAATGAGCAGCCAAAGCCTGGCGCTGATAATAAGTTGGTTTGCTTTCTACATCCAAAATCAACAAATGGTTTACTAGTAGAATTATGTATGGAGATAAGGTAAAGCCGCTTAATTTATTGCGTTATTTAAATACGGATTATGCTTTTTCTCACTTGCGATAGTTGTTGTATTTCCGTGCCCGGGGTAAACAATTACTTCATCAGGTAACAAGAATAGTTTGTGCTTAATGCTATTCAAAAGTGTTTGATGATCGCCACCGGGTAAATCAGTTCTGCCAATGCTGCTTTCAAACAATACATCGCCTGCAATAATAAAATGTTGCTTAGCGCTATAAAACGAAATGCTGCCCGGCGAATGCCCCGGAGTTTCTATGACATCTAACATATCGTCTCCTAAATAAACCGTATCACCTTCTTTTATAAAAACAAATTTCCCTTTATAATTATCAAAAGGCAAATTAAACATCAGGCCTGAAGCAGGCGCCATTTGCAGCATTGCCTCTTCTTTATAGTGCAGGTGAAGCGTTAATGAAAATGTATCTGCAATAAATTTATTTCCAAACACATGATCTAAATGGCAATGGGTATTTAATAGAATTTTTGGAGTAAGATTTTCTCCTTGAATGAATAATTGTAACTCTTCTTTTTCATCATCAAAGTAACAACCAGGATCTATTATAATACAATCCCTTTTCTCATTAAAAAGAACGTAAGTATTTTCCTGCACAGGATTAAATGTGAAAACTTTAATCTGCAGCATTATAGATTGTTAATATTTAATTTCATTTTATTGATAAGCACTAAATAATTAATTTTAAGGTATAATATAAATTGAAGATGCAAGTTCTTGAGAAACACCTTTTGAAAAAAATTTTTCTATCCGGAATATTACTTTTTGCTTTTGGATCGTTCATTATTGCACAGGTAAGCAGCGTAGAATTTGGCAAGAACCGCGTGCAGTTTAAAAAATTTAACTGGCAATATTATCAAACCCAAAATTTCAATTCTTACTTCAGCCAAAACGGCCAGGAACTGGCTAAGTACGTTGCGCAATTAGCCGAAAAAGAGTTGCCGGATCTTGAAGCATTTACCGAATACAGCTTACAGCGCAGGATAAATATCGTTATATACAACAGCTTTAACGATCAGCAGCAAAGCAACATTGGTCAGGGCATAGATTGGCAAAATACAGGCGGAGTAACTAAACTGGTTAACAATAAATTTGTTGTTTACTTTAATGGTGATCATAATAATTTGCGCAAACAAGTGCGTGAAGGAATAGCAAGAGTGCTGACTGATAACGTATTGTTTGGTGATGACCTTGGAGAGTTTGCCGGTAACCAAACATTACTTGATTTGCCTGTTTGGCTTACGGATGGATATATTGCTTATGCAGGCGAAAATTGGAGCACTGCTTTAGATGATGATCTTAAAAGTGAAATGCTTAGTGAAAAGTACCGCAATTTTTACCAGTTAGCCTTTGAGAGACCGTTACTTGCAGGTCATGCGTTTTGGT
>CAXSEB010000346.1:0-2467 GCA_964235805.1 uncultured Chitinophagaceae bacterium
TATACCATTAATTATTGAAGAAAACTGGGGAAGAATATCAACTGTAAACAAAAATGAATTTATAACACTGATTGGCCATGATGATATATTGTACAATGACTATCTGGCTGAAATGCAACGACTAATTAATATTTATCCTGCATCAAGTTTGTATCAAACTCACTTTAGCTATATTGATGCAAAAGGAAAAGTAATAAGAGCGTGTAAGCCAATGGCAGAAATAGAAGACGGGCCATCATTTCTTAAAACAATTCTCCGGAATGAAATTGATTTAATGGGCACCGGGTTTATGATGAGGGCTATGGATTTTGATCGGCTCGGAGGAATTCCTTTGTACCCTAATTTATTATTTGCTGATTTTGAATTATGGATAAGGCTTTGTGATATAAGCTTTAAAGCTACATCTCCTAAAGAATGCTTTTCTTTTAGAATTCATAAAAGCACAACAAGCATTTCTCCTGATTCAAAATTTCAAAAGGCTTTTGAGCGGTTTATAAATTTCATTGCCTCTTTAAAGCAAAAAAATGTTAGGTTCAACGATATAATTAAAAAATATAGCGAGAGGTTTTTATTGTTCTACTGTAAGGGCTTATCGCACAGATTACTTAGAACGCCAGTTAATAAAAGAGATGGTTTGTCAGTAAAAATTTTACTTCAAAATTTCAAAAGATATGCTGACCTTTTGGCGACAGGAAACAATTTTAAGCCAACATCTTTGTTTAGTATAACTCTCGCTAAACACATAGACAGCAACGCGTTTACAAGACGCTTGTTTCTGTATTTTAAAAAGGTTTATAGAAAACCTCTTATGAAATGATAGTGATTATTATAACTGTAGAATGCAGCTTGTTATTTTAAGCCAACTTTTAATGTTCAATAGGGCTCTTAATTTTAAAACCGCTTTTAATGAGAAGCTTTTCTTTCTTGAACAAATCAATATCGAAACTTATCATTTCTTTTACCAGTTCATTCAAAGTATATACAGGTTTCCATCCCAATTGTTTTTTCGCTTTTGAGGCATCACCAATCAACAATTCAACTTCCGTTGGCCTGAAATAACGCTCATCAACACTTACCACTTCAGTTCCCTTCTTTATCTGGAAGTCAGGGTTATCACATTTTGTTACCACTGCCACTTCCTTAACACCAGAACCTTTAAATTCAATTTCAATTCCTGCTTCCTCAAAGCTCATTCTAACAAACTCTCTTACTGGTGTTGTTACACCGGTTGCCACTACATAATCTTCAGGTTTATCTTGTTGCAACATCAGCCACATTGCTTCAACATAATCCTTTGCGTGTCCCCAATCCCGTTGTGCATCTAAATTTCCGAGGTACACTTTATCCTGCAACCCTAAGGCGATCTTAGCAACAGCCCTGGTAATCTTCCGGGTTACAAAAGTTTCTCCACGCAACGGGCTTTCATGGTTAAAAAGAATTCCATTGCAAGCAAACATATTGTAAGCTTCCCTGTAATTTACAATCATCCAATAACCATATAACTTTGCGACGGCGTATGGAGACCTTGGGTAGAAAGGAGTTCTTTCACTTTGCGGAATTTCCTGCACTAACCCATACAACTCAGAAGTGGAAGCCTGGTAAATTTTTGTTTTAGTAAGTTTTAATAACCTAACCGCTTCTAATATCCTTAACACACCAATTCCATCTGCATTAGCTACATATTCCGGTGTTTCAAAGCTTACCTGCACGTGGCTCATAGCTCCAAGATTATATATCTCATCCGGTTGTACTTCCTGTATAATGCGTATTATGTTCGTTGAGTCAGTAAGATCTCCATAATGTAACTTAAACTTTTGATGAGGCCGGTGTGGATCTTCATAAATGTCATCAATACGTTGTGTATTAAAAAGTGAACTTCTTCTTTTTATACCATGTACTTCGTACCCTTTACCCAACAAAAGTTCTGATAAGTAAGCTCCATCCTGTCCTGTGATTCCGGTGATAAGTGCTGTTTTCATATTTAAAAATTCGGCGCTAAAATAATACTTAAAATGCTATGTTTGATTTTTTAATTGAGCTACTTTCCCTGCATGCAACTCTCTGTTATAATAGTTAATTTCAGGTCTTCCTCATTGATAATTGACTGTTTAAAGTGCATTTTTAAACATCCGGCTTCAATTGATTTAGAGATCATAATTGTTGACAATAATTCATGTGATAACAGTAACGATATAATTCAAAAATTATTTCCCAGGGTGAGATGGATTCAAATGGATTATAACGCCGGGTTTGCAAGAGCTAACAATGAAGGAATACGCCAATCTGCAGCACCGGTGGTTTTACTGTTAAATCCTGATACTTTGCCTGCAGGTGATTCTATAGAAAACTGCTATTTACAATTTTTACAATCCGGGTATGTTGCATGCGGTGTGCAGTTATTGAATACAGATGGCACTCCCCAAATTTCAGGTAATTATTTTATGAGAGGCGGAATAAATTTTTTATT
>CAXSEB010000347.1:0-2448 GCA_964235805.1 uncultured Chitinophagaceae bacterium
GCGGTGCAATTATCTTTTGTACGTGGCTCACCGGTTCTGCAGATCACTACCGCAATATCACCGCTTATGCCATGTGTTATCCAATTTTTTGTGCCGTTAAGAACCCATTCATTGCCATCTTTAACAGCTGTACATTTCATATTGCCTGCATCGCTGCCAGTGTTTGGCTCTGTTAATCCCCATGCACCTATATGTTCTGCTGTAGCCAGTTTGGGAAGATACCTTGTTTTTTGTTCTTCATTACCAAACAACAAAATATGGCCGGTACATAATGAGTTATGAGCTGCTAAGGACAGACCGATCGAGCCGCAAACTTTTGCGATCTCCTGTATAACAACATTGTATTCAAAATAACCTAAACCTGAGCCTCCATATTGTTCAGGAACCAAAACGCCCATTAATCCAAGTTTGCCAAGTTCTTTAAAAATATGAATAGGGAATTCCTGCGTTTCATCCCATTCCATTATGTGCGGCTTTATGTATTGCAGCGCAAAATCTCTTGCTGTTTGAGCAACTTGTTCAGTCAACTCACTATTTTTAAAATTCATTCGGGTGCATTAGACGTGCAAGATAAACCAGTTTTTACACTGATGCATGTTAAAAGGATTTCTATACATAACTACAATTACTCACCAACACTAACATAAGGCTCCATCTTTTTATACACATCATCTGTAACCAACATTATCTTTTTTACATCAGCGACAGAGGCGAAATTCCCGTGCTGATTGCGGTATTGGATAATGGCATTGGCAATGGCATACCGGATGTAAGGATGAGTTTTAAGTTCTTCTATTGAAGCGTTGTTTATATTTATTTTCTTTATCGACGGATTGGATAGAACCAATCTTGATTTAATTTTTTGAAAAGTCGAATCAGGCAAACCAAAGGTTTCACCTACCTGTTCCGCTGAATAGAAGCCGCCTAACTTGTTTCTAAAATTGATAATGCGTTGCGCAAGTTTACTGCCGATACCTGGCAACGCAATAAGCATTGTAGTATCTGCGGCGTTAACATCAACCGGCTGCACTGCTTTGGAAACATAGGAAGCCTGTTTTACTTGCGGATAATTGGGGTAATCCCTCTTTACATAATCATTACTTTTTTGAGCAATAGTAACGTAAGGCAACAAACGCTTTACATCTGCAGGATGCAATCCCCATATTTTACTGATATCTTCAGGCTTATAAAAATGGCCGCCTTTTGACAAATACTTTTGTATCGTCTCAATCGTCTTATCTCTTACTCCAAGACGTTTCCACTCAACTGCAGACGCAGTGTTTGGATCGAAATAAAAAATTTCTGCAGTGATTTTTGAAGGATAATATTTTTCTGATGGCGCTGTATAATCATTAAACTCATCTTCCCCAGAGTTTTTAGTGTAAAATTTTTTATTGTTGAAAGAATCTGGCTGGGCTATTTGCAGCTTCGCCATTTCACTATCAAATTTGCTGTGGTCGTAGGGCTTACTTGTGATGATATAAGGGTATACAAATGGGGCAAGTATGCACAACAGAATAAATGCTAACAAAACAAATATTCCTGTTCTGTCTTTGTATGAATACGTTAAGTAATCATTTACAAACTGCTTCCACATGCATCTTTCTTTGTAATATAATAAAAGAATGTGAAAGTGAAAATATTCGTATTGAAAGTGGACATAAACATCACTCTTTTAGAAAGGAGAAAACGCTGACATTGAACCACAGGCAAGGTTTCTATCATTTAAATTTGCTTCTTGCAATAACGTCTGCTAAAGTAATTGCCTTGGCTTTCTTTAAACCTGTAAAGTCAACCCATCCCACGCCAGCATCCTGTTAGCAGGCAAAGTTTTACTTACCTCTTCATGCTTACCCATTTGGTGGCTTAAATGTGTAAAGTATGCGTTTGGTATTTTTAATGAATCGGCAAGGTCAATGGCTTCACTAAGAGTAAAATGAGAGATGTGCTTCTCATGGCGCAAGGCATTTATAACAATTGTATCACTGTTTATTATCTTGGATTTTTCTAATTCATCTATCCTGTTCGCATCTGTTATATAAGTAAACTTGTTAAACCTAAAACCTAAAACAGGCATTTTGTAATGATATACAAGTATCGGCTGTACTAAAATATCTCCAACATAAAATGGCTTATCATCAATATTGTTGATATTAATTTTCGGTATGCCAGGATATTTCTTATCCGCAAAAATATAAAAGAATTCTCTTTTTAATTCTGTTTCAGTTATTGAATTTGCGAAAACCTCCATTGGCTTTTTTAAAAAATAATTATACGCTTTTACGTCATCAAGCCCGGCTATATGATCTTTTTGTGAATGAGTGAATATGACCGCATCAAGCTTATCTACTTTTTCCCGTAACATCTGATATCTGAAATCGGGCGTTGTATCAATTATCAATGTAGTTGTAGCGCTTTGCACTAAAATACTGCTTCGTAAACGCTTAT
>CAXSEB010000348.1:0-2438 GCA_964235805.1 uncultured Chitinophagaceae bacterium
ATCACCAGGTTATGAGAATGATCTTTATTGTTGCTTTAAATTATATTGCGTTTAAACACACGAGTTGATTTAAATGGGAACCGAACGCATGCAGGCATTTAGCGATGGAGTTATTGCAATAATAATTACCATAATGGTTTTAGAAATGAAGGTACCTCAAAGCGGTTCTCTTTCTTCCTTACAGCCACTTCTCCCGGTTTTTTTAAGTTACATTCTAAGCTTCGTTAACATCGGTATTTATTGGAACAATCATCATCATATGTTATATGCAGCAAAAAAGGTTGATGGCAGGGTTTTATGGGCAAACATACATTTGCTTTTCTGGCTATCCCTTATTCCATTTGCTTCTGGCTGGATGGGAGAAAACCATTTTGATAAATGGCCGGTAGCTGTATATGGTATCATATTATTAATGGCAGGGATTGCATATTATATTTTGTCCCGGGCCCTGGTAGAACTTCATGGTAAAGATTCAACTTTGGCTAAAGCTTTTGGTAAAGATCGGAAAGGTGCCATATCTATAATAATTTATGCTGCAGGAATTCCGCTTTGCTTTTTTAACTCCTGGCTGGGCTTTGCAATTTACGCCCTGGTTGCTGTAATATGGTTTATACCTGATATGCGAATTGAAAAAAGATTAAATGATAGTAATCAGTGAGCATGAAATATTTATATCTTCTTCTCTTTATTACTGCCTGTAATCAAAATGCTACACCAGTTAATAAGGAGCTATCTGTTAAGAGCAAATCGATAAACGATAGCATCCCCCAGGTAAGACAGGTTATCAAAATGCATTACGACGGCATGATACAAACTGATACGCTTAAGGTGCCAAACCTTTACAGATGGCCTGTTATCAAAGTGCATCCTGGTAATCAAAAGCTTTCATGTATCATTGGATTTTTAGATGATAAAGAAAATTTCAGGGAATACAAGTTGCTAAGTGCAGAAAAAAACCATCTTAACTTATCTGTTTTAAAAAGTTATGAGATTGTGAGCTATTAACTTCCCAGGCAAAAATCTTGTTATATGGCACAATTATACAGATCTGCCGCGTGTTTCTATTTCGGATTGTTTGATTAACTTCCATTAACCTTTTATAAAATTAACTTAACTATTATGGCAATTAATCCCAAAACTACGGGCATCCACCACATTGCTTTACGCTGTACGGACTTCAATGTCACTAAAAATTTTTATCTGAATGTTCTTGGTTTTACGCTTGCGCTTGATACTCCGGGTATAATTGGGCTGGTTGCAGGGCCGGTAATTATCGCCTTTAAAAAAGCGGAAGCAGATAGTGGAAAAGATGTTTTTACACCTTTCAACATTGGTCTTGATCATATTGCTTTGGCATGTGAATCTGAAGATGAGCTTAACCGCGTTGCAGATGAATTAACGGCTGCAGGTGTTGAGAACACAGGTGTTAAAACAGACGATACTTTACAAAAGCTTTATGTAGCTTTTAAAGATCCTGACCGTATCCAGTGGGAGTTCTACATGATCTAACTTTTATAGCATTTAAAATAAAACTTTTAAGTGCCTGCGCATAAGCAGGCCGTAAAGGTGAATTAATTATAAAGCCTTACATTACTTCCATGACAGGTGAACTTATACTTGTTTTTTTTCTTTGCAGGTATCTTAAAAAATCATTGCCGGCATATCCCCGTTTACAGAAATTTGAAAAAATATTCCTGTGGTCAATGTATATTATACCGGCCCTCGTAATACTTGACATTGCAATATTTCCGCATTCAGTAACAATATGGATAGGTTACCTGATTCTATTTTCAATATTTTATATAATTTATTTACTCCCGGAGTTTACTTTCATACGCAACGTAGTTGTGGCCATTCTGCCGTTTGTGCTGGTCTCATTTATCAAGGATGTTTTAGAACAATCCAGTCCTTCTCTTTTTAAACATTTAGAACTCTATATAAATATAATTTACCCATGTGCAGCTGTTTGGATGATTGCCATGCTGATAACGTATAGAAAGCAACAAAAGGTGCTAAAGCAAGAAAAGGAAAAAAGAGAAAAAGAAGAAGAGCAAAACAGGATAATGGCCGTAAAAAAAACTGAACTTGAACAGATGGTAAATGAACGGACTGCAGAATTAATGCATCAAAAAGAAGAGTTGCAATTGGCACTTACCGATCTTAAGAACACGCAGACACAACTTATACATTCCGAAAAGATGGCGTCTTTAGGAGAGCTAACTGCAGGCATAGCCCATGAAATACAAAACCCTTTAAATTTCATGAATAATTTTTCGGAAGTAAATGTGGAGCTGATTGATGAAATGAAAAGTGAGCTTAACGCCGGAAATACTAAAGAAGCTGCTTCTATAGCAGAAAGCATTAAAGACAACGAACAAAAAATCACTACACATGGAAAGCGGGCAGATGCAATTGTAAAAGGCATGCTGCAACATTCA
>CAXSEB010000349.1:0-2425 GCA_964235805.1 uncultured Chitinophagaceae bacterium
GAATTTGCAAAGAATGTTAGAAAGCAAAACGTCACCGTTCCTATTATCCTGCTTAGTTCTGTAGGCGAGGATTATAGTAAAGACCAGCTTTTCAATTCAATATTAAATAAGCCTGTAAGACAGCATATTTTAAGCAAACATATTTTAAATGCCCTTGCGCCGCAGAACAGTTCGTTATCAGCGGAAAAAAATATTCAACAAAAATTGCCCGGCAACTTTGCAGAAACAAATCCTTTGAAAATTTTAATTGCAGAGGATAATAAGATCAATCAAAAGGTGATTATGCATATTTTAAATAAATTAGGATATAAACCCGGCCTTGCAGAGGATGGAGCAAAAGCAGTTGAAGAAGCCCGGTTGAAACAATATGATATAATATTAATGGATATGCAAATGCCTGAAATGGATGGCAAACAGGCAACACGTTTTATAAGAGAAAATTTTGAGAGTCAACCGATAATCATCGCCTTAACAGCCAATACAATGCAAGGAGACCAGGAAGAATGTATAAATGCCGGGATGAACGATTTTATTTCAAAGCCTGTTAAGTTAGAAGAGCTAACCACTAAACTTGAAAGATGGTATGCAAAGATGATTAAAACTCAGGATTTGGTTACGAGCTAACAACCTAAGGTGACTTTAGAAATGCATCAAATAATCATTTTCTAAACATTACTGCTAAACAATCAACTGCTTCATTTATTTAATTTTCAACCATTTTATAATCTTCATTTATAAGCTTTACTGTAACAAACAGCAAGGCGGTTACAATTTCTTACTCATATAATAAGAAGACATTAATTTCTTAAGAGATATTACTTCCAGGTAAGAAGGCGATAGCTATCTTTTCTTTTTCTGATACATTAGTATTCAGAATATTATTTCTAAATGCAATAAAAAAATTAATTTACTCAAAATTTGAGTGAACTGTTATTGCAGAATCTGTTCAATCTGTTTCCTGCAATGAGGATGATTTGATAGCTCTTAATCTACGCTTGCAAACTTTTAATTAAATATTTATATGAATTCACGCCGATACTTTTTACAAAGGCTGACCGCTCCGTTTATTGCTATGCCTCTTTTACAATGCCAGGGCTCAACCGGTAGTACAGCGCCTGTTGCCAAAGCTTATAATGGTCCTGTGCTACGCGTAGCTATTCTTGGGCTTGGCAGTTACGGAAACCGGGTTGCAGAAGCAATGCAATCTTGCACGAAAGCAAAGTTGGTAGGTGCAATAAGTGGTACGCCTTCTAAACTTAAAGACTGGCAAAGCAAGTATAACATACCAGAAAAAAATTGTTATAACTATGAAAACTTCGACAATGTTAAAAACAACAAAGATATTGATGCAGTATATGTAATAACTCCGAATGCACTACATCACGACCAGGTAATAAGAGTAGCAAAAGCAGGGAAGCATGTTATTTGTGAAAAGCCAATGGCGGTTAACGCCAAAGAAGGGCAGGAAATGATTGATGCTTGTGCCAAAGCAAATGTAAAATTATTGGTAGGATACAGAATGCATTTTGAGCCAAAAACGCTTGAAATAGTTCGCATGAGAAAAGATGGTGAATTGGGAAAGATTTTGTTTTTCCAGGGGCTAAGCGGCTTTACAATTGGAGATCCAACACAATGGCGTCTAAATAAGCAACTGTCAGGCGGCGGCTCCATGATGGACATTGGCATTTACTCAATTAATGGTTCACGTTATATGATAGGCGAAGAGCCAGTTTGGGTTAGTGCAGAGGAAACAAAAACTAACCCTGAAAAATTTAAAGAAGGTGTTGATGAAACTATCTTGTTTCAGCTTGGTTTTCCGGGTGGAGCTGTGGCTTCCTGCTTATCAACCTACAGTATGAATAACCTGGATAGCTTTTTTTTAAATGCTGAAAAAGGATTTGCAGAGTTAAAACCAGCTACAGGTTATGGCCCTATAAAAGGTCGCACAAATAAAGGCGAGTTAAACCAGCCGCACGTAACTCACCAAACCGTACAAATGGAAGAGATGTCAGATATTATCCTGCAGGGTAAACAACCAATTGTGCCTGTTGATGGGCATGAAGCTTTGAAAGATTTAAAAATTATTGATGCCATTTATCTCGCAATAAAAACAGGTAAGAAAGTAGATTTAAAAGTGTAAGTATTAGTGACACGACGCAACCAGCGTTCTCATGTTCAAAGCCGTTTTCAATTCAAATAATCTTATAAACTATGAACCAAAAGCTGTTATTCTTTTTAGGATTGCTTTGCATTGCTTGCTGTTTGCAGGCACAACAGGTTACATCAACAACTGAACAAATTAAAGCATTAACGCCCGATTGGAAAGGTGAGCGTTTTTCAGATGGCCGTCCCAAAGCTTCTGACCGTTTTCTGGAACGTTTGAAAAACGTTTCTCTTGAAGAGGCGTGGGGCTACCTCCGGAACA
>CAXSEB010000350.1:0-2415 GCA_964235805.1 uncultured Chitinophagaceae bacterium
TGTTTGTTTGTGTCATAATAATTTGTTTTGTAGTTATAAATAGTTTATACATATTTTATACCTGCACTTTGAGCTACAAAGTGCAGGTATAAAAAAATAGTTGTTGTCTTTTTAATTACTCAGGATAAGCAGTCTGAGTGCATTTCGGATAATCTTTCATTTCTTTTTAGTGAGTAACTTATTTCATTCCTTTAATCATTCCTTCCAAAGCTTTCACATGATCTTTAAACTCACGCTCACCTAACTTGGTAATGGAATAAGTGGTATTTGTTTTCCTGCCAATAAAGCCTTTGTGCACTTTGATAAAGCCGCTCTCTTCAAGGGTAACGAGGTGCGTAGCTAAATTGCCATCCGTTACTTCCAACATTCCTTTCAGGTCATTAAAGCTGATTTCTTCGTTCACTACAAGCACACTCATTACACCCAGCCGTATGCGGTTGTCAAATATTTTATTTAAACCTGAAATAGGATTCTTCATTATGCAACTGCTTTTTCGTTTCGCTCATATTTATTCCACATCACAATGCCGTATAGAATGTGTAAGACTCCAAAGCCTACAGCCCAAAAGTATAAGCCATAACCTATAACCCACAGGTTGATAATACCTAACAATAATTGTAAATAACCAAGGTAGCGTACTTCTGACAAGGTAAACTTGGATGCATTGATTAATGCAATACCATAAAAGATCAGGCAAGCTGGTGCTACCAATCCGTAAAGTCCAAAGTCAGTGATTCGCCAAGTCAATAAGCCGCCGGCAATCATGGGTACGGCCAAATTAACCATTACTTTACGAGCCATAAAGCCCCAGATGGGTACACCGGTTTTCTTGCTCCTTAAATAGGTGAATAGAAAAGCAAAGAAAAATGCAGCTATAAAAGTAATTACAGCCAAAATCAAAAGTTCGCGATCAAGTTGCAAAAGATTGCTATCTTTTGTATACGCCGATTTTGCGGCATATTCATTTTCACTTATTGCATATTCATTAAACTTTCTATGGGCCAGCCACGCAGCTACTAACGCACAAATGCCTGCTCCAATACCACTCCAGCCACTCAGGCTCACAAAACGGCTGCTCCGGTCCATCATTTGTTTTATATCTTCTAAAGCTTGTATCGGTTTGTTTCCGCTATCCATAAAAAGTACTTTGAGACACAAAGTAAAATATATTTAGTTGTAACTCCTAATGCTTATATAAATAGTTAGCTTGATAGACAGCGTTAACTACAGTTCAGAGCCATAGGGGCTTTTACAGAATTATTGCCAGACCGGAATAGACAAACAACGGACATGACATTAGGAGACATGTTGACTTGGTATTAAACAGGTAAGTATTGTCTTCGGGCGGAAACTGAATTTCAACGAACAAACGCCTTATAATATTGGTTTGTTGCAACACGGGCTTTTGAAAATGTTTCAACTGAGCATCTTTAATGGCAACCGTAAGTAAGTGAAGCTTAAGTTTTTTAAATACCCATACCCACAGCAAGCCTTTTCTCGTTGTACATCACCCGAAAAGGATATCTTGCTCAAATCAATATTTCTAAAACTGTATTTTCTTTAGAACATTTTCATTAGCAGAAGAACGTACATTTTGTAACATTCATCATCGCCATTACGTATATACAATATGAAAAATTTACTGTTAATTTTTCTTTTTGCCGTACAAACTTCCTATGCACAGGACAAAGGAGCAATTAAAATTAATACAATAGTATCTAAAGCATTAGCCAACAACCTAACCAAAGAAAATAGCAAAAGACCTCTTGCGATTTATCTTCAACCAGGTTACTCCAGTTATTTTAAGCGGTATCCGGTTCTTTATTTGTTACATGGCATTGGAGATGACCATATGAATTTTGTAGATGATACAGTTAAATATGCTAACATTCAGAGTTTAATGGATGCAGGCATTGCATCGCACCGTTTTGGTGAAATGATTATTGTGACGCCAAACAAAAAAACAAATTGGTTCGGCAGCTTTTACACTAATTCATCTGCAACAGGTAATTGGGAAGATTTCACAACAACAGAACTGGTCAGCTATATAGATTCCGCATATCGCACCATTGCCAACGCATCTTCAAGAGCAATTGCCGGGCATTCAATGGGAGGATATGGCGCCATTACATTAGCGATGAAACACCCTGAAGTTTTCAGCGTTACCTATGCTATGAGCGGAGGTTTCATTTGCTTTGCAGGTGAAATTAAAAGTAATAACCCTGATGTCAGAAAGTTTGTCCTCGCCAAGACCTATGATGAACTTTTGGCTACGCAAAGCAGGGATGCTATAGGCTTGCTTACAGTTGCCCAGGCATTTTCTCCTAATGCTGCTAAACCTCCATTTTATGCTGACAAACCTTTTAAAATGCAAGGCAATAATATTGTTCCTGATCCTGTTGCCTATGATAAATG
>CAXSEB010000351.1:0-2408 GCA_964235805.1 uncultured Chitinophagaceae bacterium
CTAACATTTTACTTTCCGAACTAACCAATGTGCCTATGGATGCGGCGGAAAAGGCCCGCTTTACCGCTGAAGCAAAGGCTTTGCGTGCAACTTACTACTTTAACCTGGTTAGAATGTTCAGAAACGTTCCACTACTTCTGGATGCTTTGAACACAGCAGAAATATATAACGTTACACAATCAACTCCTGCGGAGGTGTACGCACAGATTGAAAAAGATCTTATCGAAGCAATACCAAATCTGCCAAGCACTGTGGTTTTAGCAACCGAAGCAGGCCGATTTACAAAAGTTGCTGCACAGGCTATGCTTGGTAAAGTTTACCTGTATGAAAATAAAAAAACAGAAGCTGCAGCTCAATTGGCTCTTGTTAATGGTGCTACACCCGGCCAGCCTAACCAGTATGGAAACAGATTGTTACCGAAGTTTTCTGATCTATGGGTATTTACAAATAAGTTCAATGCTGAATCAATTTTGGAAGCAACTCATTCTAATCAATCCAATTCTGATTGGTCGTTCTGGGGCAGCAGTGCTGATGAAGGAAATTCAGCCGACCAGATGGTAGGACCAAGAAGTTATTCAAGAAAAGATCCAAGTGCTCCGGATATTTATACAGCAGGCTGGAGTTTTAACGTATGGACGCAGAATTTTTATGATCTCATAAAAACTGATCCCCGCTTTCCTTCTACTGTTCTAGACGCGAAAGCCCTTGCAGCAGCAGGTAAAATTACCTATATTGAGGGATACCAAAACACAGGTTATTTTCTGATGAAATTTATTCCTTTACCATCTGATAAAACAACTGGTGCCGGTACAACCGAGCTTAATTTTCAACAAAATGATTATATTATACGGTTAGCTGACACTTATCTTTTAGAGGCAGAAGCATTAGGTGCAACAGGTGGAAGAGCTCAGGCGTTGTTAGATGCTGTACGTGCAAGAGCTGGTTTACCTTCCGTTCCGGTTTCATTGGATGCTATTAAAACAGAACGCCGGCTCGAGTTGGCAGGAGAAGGACATCGTTTCTTTGATCTTGTACGGTGGGGTGATGCCGCACGTGTATTAGGCAGCCGTGGTTTTCAATCTGGTAAAAACGAAGTGTTTCCGATTCCGGCGCAAGAGTTACAGGGTACTAAATTAGTTCAAAATCCAAATTACTAAAAAATTAACTATGAAGAAAATATCAATTTTGTTTTTTCTATTAGCCTTTATTACCGGGTTTATAGGATGTAAAAAGAACGGTATCAGTGATGATACTTCATTTTTAAGCACTGCTGGCTCGGCTAATCTCAACAAGCTTATAGACATCAGCACAGATAATTCCGGTAACGTAAAAATTACTCCAACAGGCGAGGGTATATCTTCTTATGTTGTGAAATTCGGTCAGGGTACCGATACAGCTGTAGTTATGCCGGGTTTTAGCGCCACTCATAAATATCCTGAAGGGAGCTACACAGTAACCGTCATCTCAAAGGATCTGATTGGAAGACAAACCACAAATACTTATCCGTTACAGGTAACTTATAGAGCTCCTGAAAATATCATTATAACAACTACAACAAATTTGCATGATATTAAAGTAAAGGCAACCGCACTTTATGCTGCTTCTTATCTTGTTTATTTTGGAGATGTAGCAAACGAAGTAGGTACGCCTCTGGCTTCCGGCGCAGAAGTATCTCACACCTACGCAGCAGGTGGCGTTTATAACGTAAAGGTGGTTGCATTTAGTGGCGGCGCCGCTACTGCAAATGCTACAACGCCTGTCACTATTTATGACCCGTTTGGCCTTCCGATTACATTTGATTTATCTACGATAAGTTATTTTTTCGGACCGTTTGGAACAGGTCAAATGTTCGATATAGTTGCAAATCCTAATCCTTCCGGATTAAATACCAGTGCTAAGGTCGGCAAATTCACCCGTGGTACTGAGTCTTATAGCGGCACGTATAGTCCCCTAAATACTCCTATTGACATGTCGCAGAATAAGAAAATAAGAGTACTTGTTTACAATCCTGATCCTGCATTAATAGGTAAAAAATTAAATGTAGAGTTAGAGAATGGGTCAAGTGTGGCTAATGGAGTAGCCGTAATAAAAATGGCTTTAACTAAATCCGGCGCCTGGGAAGAACTTGTCTTTGATTTTGGTACTATAGCAGCTATACCTAACAATGAAAAATTTAGCCAGCTTGTTCTGCGGTTTAATGATGCTGCTAATGTTGCAGGATCTATTATCTATGTTGACAATTTCAGATTAACCAATTAAAATAATTTTCATGATACAGATTAAAAAAAGTTATATAATATTTGCATTATTGCTAATTACTTTCGCCAGTTGTAAAAAAAATGAATATGATATTGGAAGCCTTACTGCTCCTTCAGAGGTGGTAATTAATACAACTATTGTTGGGCAGG
>CAXSEB010000352.1:0-1774 GCA_964235805.1 uncultured Chitinophagaceae bacterium
CTGCCTGCGCTTGTTTAGCAAGTTGAATTATTTTACCAAGTACAGTATCGTTGCCAGACGCCGTAACCTGTGCTTTAACTGTGCCGGTTTCAACAAGGCTTGCGCCGATTAAAAATTCCTTTTTATTTTTTTCTACCGGCAGACTTTCACCTGTAATTATAGATTCGTTTACCGTACAGCTTCCCCACAAAATTTTACAATCAGCAGGTACCTGCTCACCGGTTTTTATCAAGATAAGATCGCCATTTCGCAGTTGTGTATTTTCTACCGGGAAAATTTGCTCATTATGTTCGTCATCAAAAGCAATCATATTTGCTATTACTTTTTGCTTTGCCGATAAAAATTTTAAAGCTTTTTGAGTAGAACTGATAGACACATCTTCCATCCAGTATCCTAAGAAGACAAGCGTAATTATAGTTGCCGCCGATTCGTAATAGAGATATGTCTCACCCAAATTGAACAATGTTCCTACAAGGCTGTAAATGAATGCGGCTGCGGCTCCCAGCGCTATTAGCACATTCATGTTTGGCACTCCGCCACGTAAACTTTTAATAGCGCTTTTGGCGAAGTAACCCATTCCAACTAAGAATACGGGAATACAAAGTGCAAGTTGTACCCAGGCATTCATAAGGAAATGGATATGCCAGGGCAGCATATGAAGCATTAAAATCAATGTAAAAGGGAGGCAAAACCAAAACTTTTGAAGCGGTGTTTTCAGAAAACTTCGTTTGTTATTAGCTGGCGTTTGTTCGTTTACAACATTGTATCCAAGCCGTTCTATTCCTTTTTTTAATAAATTATTTTCTGTAGAATCGTTTGTAACAAAACTTACATCACCGTCAATTACATTCACTTTTACGTCACTTAATCCTTGTTTATTTAAATACTTAGATATAGTAAGCGCACAGTTTGTACAGGTCATTCCTTCAACTTTCCATTCCACTTTTTCCATGGCTTGTAAGATGTTTACTTTCCGATACAAAATTAACATGTATGTAAGTATTAATTTTACTATTCTCTATAGTTTAATAATTGATGAATTTTACTTTTACCTTAAAAGACATTGATAGTGTGGCAGAAAAGATCATTCCTTTTCTGGAAAGGGCAAAAGTTATTGCAGTAGATGGAAGTATGGGCGCCGGCAAAACCACTTTTATTCATGCGGTTTGCAGGCAAATGGGAGTAACTGATAAAATGAGCAGCCCTACTTTTCCTATTATACAGCAGTATAAAACGGCATCAGGTCTTAACATAAACCATATAGATGTTTATCGTTTAAAAGATATAGAAGAGGCAATACAGGCCGGTGTATCTGATGCGGTAACCAGCGGTGATTTTTGTTTTATTGAATGGCCAGAAAAAATACTGGATATTTTACCTTCGCACTTTATAAGTATTTTTATATCGCAGGCTGATCATACTAAAAGAAGACTCATTTTAAAATATAATGGCGAAAATCAATTTTAATTCTTAATTTTTGTAAAAACCGCCTCTTCAAATTTTATATATTTTATGGCTGCTGTAAAACCCTTTGTGTCACCATCGTTCAGCTACGAAACGCTGGAAGAAACATTGGATATTAAGCCAAAAGGTGTAGAGTTGTTTATAGGCATACCAAAGGAAACATCCTTTCAGGAGAACCGGATTGCTTTAACTCCGGAAGCTGTTAATGTTCTTGTTAATAACGGGCACAGGGTTGTGGTAGAATCCAAGGCCGGTATTGGCGCTAGTTATAACGATACTGATTACAGTGATGCAGGAGCCAAAATTGCGC
>CAXSEB010000352.1:1784-2363 GCA_964235805.1 uncultured Chitinophagaceae bacterium
AAGAGGTTTTTGAGTGTGATGTGCTGGTAAAAAGTGCCCCTGTTAGTGAAGAAGAAATGCCATTGCTAAAGCCTAACCAGTTTATTATTTCGCCAATTCATCTTTCGCTGATGAAGCAGGAAATATTAGAGAAAATGATGGAGCAAAGGATCACTGCATTAAGTTTTGAGAATTTAAAAGACGACAGCGGCCATAACCCGATTGTACGCAGTATGAGCGAAATTGCAGGAAGTGCCGTTATGCTTATTGCAGGTCAATATCTTAGTAATGCAAACAATGGCAAAGGAGTTTTGGTAGGAGGAATTTCAGGGATACCGCCAACAAAAGTTATCATTATAGGCGCTGGCATTGATGGTGAGTACGCAGCAAGAACCGCTCTGGCAATGGGAGCAAGTGTAAAGATTTTTGATAACAGCATTTACCGGTTGAAAAGATTGCAGAATAATATTGGTGTACGGTTATATACTTCAGTTATTGAACCTAATATTTTATCCAAGCAGTTAAAAACGTGCGATGTGGCAGTAGGTGCAATATCTTCATCCGGAGGCAGAACACCTATTGTAGTTACTGAAGAAATGG
>CAXSEB010000353.1:0-1760 GCA_964235805.1 uncultured Chitinophagaceae bacterium
TCGCAAGTCTTCTCTATACAATCGCCTAATGCGCAAAACATTGATACAATTTCCTGGCCTTTAGGTAATAAAGTTGTCGACACTATTCCAGCAACAATTGATCAGGTTAAGCTAAGAACTGCAGTAAATAACGCTTTTACAGAACCTTATCCAAATAAAAAACAAAGAACAAGAGCTGTTATTATAATTTATAATGGTCAGTTGGTTGCTGAAAAGTATGCACCTGGCTTTGATTTGAACACAAAGATGTGCGGTTGGTCAATGGCAAAAAGTTTTACCTCTGCATTGATAGGAATATTGGTTAAACAAAAGAAATTAGATGTAATGAAGCCTGCACCTGTTGCGGAATGGAGAAACACAACAGATCCCCGTCATATAATTACACTTGAGAATTTATTACAACAAACAAGCGGCCTTAGTTTTTTAGAAGATTACACTAAAGCAAGTGATGTAACTAATATGCTTTATAAAACTGATGACATGGCGGCGTTTACAGCGGCTCATCAATTGGCGCATAAACCAGGAACGGTGTTTAGTTATTCAAGCGGAAACAGTAACATTCTTTCACGTATTATAAGACAGCGAGCAGGGGAAAAAGAATACAGTGCTTTTGCGGCTAATGCGTTGTTCTATAAAATCGGAATGTACCATACCTTATTGGAACCAGATGCATCGGGTACTATTGTAGGCTCATCTTATGTGTGGGCAACCGCAAGAGATTATGCACGCTTTGGCTTATTGTATTACAATGATGGTGTGTGGAATGGTGAACGAATTTTACCTGAAGGCTGGGTGGAGCAAACCGTTACGCCACCTGCATCCAACAAATTAAACAATTATGGATACCAGTTTTGGTTAAATGGAAATAGCAAAGGGAATCTTTCAAAAAGAAAATATCCTGATGTACCTGCTGACATGTATTATTGTGATGGTTATGGATACCAGGCAATCTATATTATTCCTTCAAAGAAATTAGTTGTTGTGCGTTTAGGTTTAACGCTCGACAGATCATTTGATGAAAATTCTTTTTTAAGAGACATTATCCAAGCAACAGAATCCCACATTAAATAATGGCAGAAGCATTTTGCTTGATATAGTCTTCAAATGGCCGCACTTCAATCTATAAAAAAGCCGCTCAATTAAGCGGCTTAAAACTATATTCGAAATTTCTTACCTAAATATCAATATTCATCCTCATTAAAAAAGAAGTCTTCCTGGCTTGGATAATCCGGCCAAATGTCTTCAAGGCCTTCATAAATTTCGCCACCTTCATCTTCCAATTCCTGCAGGTTCTCCACAACTTCAATAGGAGCGCCGCTGCGGATAGAATAATCTATCAACTCGTCTTTTGTGGCAGGCCACGGCGCATCTTCAAGGTGTGAGGCTAACTCTAATGTCCAAAACATATTTACTTTCTTTTATTTTTATAAAGAGCACATATCGCCCCGTAAATTTCCGCAAATGTAAAAGTTAAAATCATAAAACCAAAAGTTGTTTTTTAAGTGTTGATTTGCTTAATGTTGCACTTACTTAACACCAGTTTATGCAACGTTTTTTTCGTATTCACATTGTACGGCCTTTATAATAATTTTTACGTTTGGGAATGCTAAATGCAAAAGGTATAGTAAAGAATTATGGCGTTCTGCCTGTTCTTAAAGGAGTCGATATAAACATCGCCAAAGGCGAGATTGTAAGTATTGTTGGCTCGTCCGGTGCTGGCAAAAGTACATTGTTAAAAATATTAAGCAGGGTAACAACAC
>CAXSEB010000353.1:1770-2353 GCA_964235805.1 uncultured Chitinophagaceae bacterium
AGTACATTGTTGCACATTCTCGGAACTTTGGATACTGCAGATAAGGGAACTATTTTTTTAAATAACCAGGCAGTTGAAAAATTAAAAGGAAAAAAGCTGGCTGATTTCAGAAACAAGCATATCGGTTTCGTTTTCCAATTCCATCACTTATTACCGGAATTTTCTGCCCTTGAAAATGTTTGCATTCCCGGTTGGATTGCCGGAAGAAAGAGAAAAGAAGTAACCATAAATAGTCCGTCAATTGTAATGGCGGATGAGCCTACCGGCAATCTTGACTCAGCGAATGCAAAAGAATTGCACAACCTGTTCATTGATCTCAGGAATCGTTTTAAGCAAACATTTTTAATCGTTACTCATAATGAAGAAATGGCTAAAATGAGCGACAGAATTTTACACATGAAAGATGGTAAAATGGTTACAGGAACAATGTAACGGGAATAATATCTCCAACGTTTCAACCATTAGATACGCGGTCTCCAGGCATTTTCAGGTACTTGAAGTAAATGTCCAACATATCTGGCCAACACAAAAAGATAATCGCTTAGCCTGTTTAAATATTTTATTATGATGGGCTCGACACATA
>CAXSEB010000354.1:0-2341 GCA_964235805.1 uncultured Chitinophagaceae bacterium
TGCAGCCTTTTTTAAATTGATCAGGTGGCTTAACCTTATATTTATTGCGCTTACTCAGGTTTTGTTTTACTACTTCATAATACCCTTTGTATATAGTAGCCGGTATTATCGATTTGCCTTAAGCCTTACACCGTTACAATTCTTCCTTCTTTTAATTGCATCGGTTTGTATAGCTGCAGCAGGTAATATTATTAATGACTATTTTGATCTTAACATTGATCTTGTCAATAAACCTTCTAAGGTAATTATTGCAAAACATATTAAGCGAAGATGGGCTATTGTATGGCACATGGTGCTTTCACTTACCGGGTTCTTTTTTAGTTTTTATGTCGGTTATAAAATCAATAACTTTTATATTCCATTTTTTAACCTGTTGGCTATTGGCAGTTTGTGGGTTTATTCAACTACATTAAAAAAGCAATTGCTTATAGGAAACGTTTTGATCTCTTTATTAACGGCCTGGGTTATAATGGTAGTTGCTGTAGCTGAATATCAGGGTCAATATTCAAATGTTGACATACCGTCGCATTATATAAATTCAAGGCTAATAAAACTTTCATTCTTATACGCTGGTTTTGCTTTTATAATTTCACTTATTAGGGAAGTGATTAAAGATATAGAGGATATGAATGGCGACCTTAAATATGGCTGTAGAACTATGCCTATTGTTTGGGGCATTCCGGTTACAAAAGTATTTGCAGCAGTGTGGCTGGTGGTATTGATAGGTGTTATAACTATTCTCCAGTTTTATGTTGTACACTTAGGATGGTGGCTTTCAGCAGTGTATAGTTTGTTATTTATAATCATTCCACTTGTATTGATATTAAAAAAGTTATATAATGCACAAACACAAACCGATTACCACCAGTTGAGTTCCCTGGTAAGACTTGTAATGTTTACAGGAATTTTATCAATGTTTTTTTTCCGTATTTATTTATAATAGTAATGGTTTCAAATGCAAAAGATCATCCTTGCATCACAGTCTCCACGACGTAAGCAAATTCTGGAGTTAGCTAATGTTCCTTTTGAAGTATGTAGTATTGAAACTGATGAAAGCTATCCCTCGGGTTTACCTGCTGAAGAAGTTGCCATTTACATTGCACATAACAAAGCAACCGCTTTGTATAATAAATTTAGCCAGGAAATTAAAGGTCTTTCCATTGTAAGCAGCCCAATATTATCTGCTGATACCATTGTTGTTCTCGAAAACACAATTATCGGTAAACCCAAAGACAGAGTTGATGCCATTGAAATATTAAAAAAATTGTCTGGTAGAATTCATACAGTTATAACAGGCGTTGCAATCCTTTTTAAAAGTGAAGAAGTTTCTTTTGCGGAAATCACTGAAGTAGAATTTCATGCATTAAATAACGAGCAAATTGAATTTTATGTAGATGCTTATAAACCTTATGATAAAGCAGGCGCTTATGCTATACAGGAATGGATTGGTGCTGTCGCCATAAAGCGAATCAACGGAGATTTTTATAACGTTATGGGTTTGCCTGTAAGCAGGGTACTAATCGAATTAAACAAGATTTTAAATTGAATATTTTGTGTTACATTTCTTGCTAAACCTGTTGCATGAAGGAAAGGCTTTTGCAATACATATGGCAGTTTCAGTATTTTAATAAAGGTGCACTTGAAACTGTAAAGGGTGAGCCGCTGCAAATAATTTTTGCCGGAAATTTAAACGCTAACCAAGGCCCTGATTTTTTATCAGCTAAAATAAAAATAGGCACAACTATATGGGCCGGTAATATCGAGTTACACATAAATTCGTCTGACTGGCATTTACATAAACATTCATCCGATACAAACTATGGCAACATCATACTTCACGTGGTTTGGCTGCATGATAAAGAGATAACAGATGCATGCGGAAACATCCTGCCAGCCCTGGAACTAAAGAGCCGCATTTCAAATTTGTTACTCTCCAGGTATGAAGAATTAATGAATGCTTCAAGTTTTATTCCGAGTGAAAAGCAAATCAGCAATGTAAATGAGCTAACGTTCAATAGCTGGAAACAAAGATTACTTGCTGAACGACTACAGAAAAGATTCTCAGTTATATTCAACAAGCTTAAGCAAAACAATTTTCATTGGGAAGAAGTTTTGTGGTGGATGCTTGCCAGAAATTTTGGAACAAAAATAAATGGTGAAACTTTTGAAAGCATTGCACGCTCTGTTCCGGTAAACATTCTTGCTAAACATAAAAACCAGGTTCAGCAGTTGGAAGCGTTATTGTTTGGGCAGGCAGGCCTGTTGAATAAAACTTTCACAGAAGATTATCCGTTAATGCTTCAAAAAGAATTTATATTTCTTTCACAAAAATACAACCTAA
>CAXSEB010000355.1:0-2282 GCA_964235805.1 uncultured Chitinophagaceae bacterium
TTTAAGGAACGGTTAATTCAACAGTAGCACCGATGCCTCTTTCGGTAATAGCATTACACATCGGTTTCAAATAATCAAACCCGCCTTCCTTTACTGCGTACTTTCCTTTTGTGTGTATTATCATAGCGCTTTGCTCAGCCTGTTCTTTAGAATGATGGCAAACTACAATAAGTGTAGCTATAACCCAATCAAAGCTGTTTACTTCATCATTCCATACTATTAGCTGGCAGGTGTTTTCATCGTCTGTAAGAAGATCTGTATCCTCAAATTCTCTTGCCTTTGTATTATTACTTGTCATGTTATTTTCCTTAATACAAAGTAACATAATATCTGGTGCATTGAAAAAAGCGAATAAAGAACAATTAAAATTTATAGATATAATTAAAATAAATTTCAATGTTTTGCCGGCTTAATATTTAGGCATTGAATTTGGTTATACACCCTTGTTAATTAAAAAAGACGATTCAATATCAATAGTAGAAAATAAGGAAGAGTACGAAGATCAATATTTATAAATCTATGAATCCCTTTGCAGATGCGAATTACGTTCTGCAATAAATAAAATATATGGTGCCTGTTATTCCTTATTCAAATCAAATAATTATTTCAGATAAAATTCTAAGTATGAAAAAGTATGTAAAAATTGTTATGATGATTGCGCTTTTTGGAATAAGCTATAGTAACATAGAGGCGCAAAAGAAAAAAACTGTAAGAAAATCGACTGCTAAAAAAACAACTGCCATAAAATTTACTCCAAGAGAGTTTGGCACAGCCACAACCGTAGCTGATGTAAAAGATGTGCAGGACAGCAGTGCAGAGTACCAGAGTGTAAAGAATCTTGTTGAAACAAATGGCGTTACACTTGTATATGCTGACAGTACTTTCAGGCCGAAAGAACCATTAAGGCGCGGTGACTTTATTGTAAGTTTCAATTCGGCGTTGGAAGCTATAAGGAAAAGTACTGATGCAGGTGGTGTGGACAGTTCAATTATAAACACATACGACAAGAACCAGTCTTATATTACTCATGTTAGTGAAATAAAAGATCTAAAAGAATCAAGTATTTACTATCCTGCCGTACAGTCGTTAATAGAGAAATGGGGAATTGCAGCTCCTTTTACAAAATCAAAAATGCTGAATGCAGGTGCAACCATGCCCGAAGGTGAGGTTTATGATATTTTAAAAGTAACACTTGGCTATACGTCTCCCGGTACAAACCCTTATGCATCAGCAATGACCAGGCGTAAATTTGCAATGGTTCTTAACAATGCGGTAAATCAAAAATTAACGCAAGTAAATTCAATGGCAAGCGCACGCAGAGATTCAATTGATGATCTTAGAAGACAACAAGAGGCAATGCTGAAACAGCAGGATAAACAAAGAAGAGATTCTCTTACAAAAGAAGTGGAATTAAGTAAAATAGAAGCGCAAAAAAAAGAGGCTGAAGCATGGAGTAAACTAAGCGACAGGGAAAAAAGAAAGCAATTAAAAACTCAAAGCTCTAAATAACATTAAATCCTCTGGTAATCAATAAGGCCGCTAAGCTAATGCTTCAGCGGCTTTTATTTGCTTATTACATCTTTAAATTCTTTGATTACCTGGTTAGCATAATCAACCTGCGCATCTACACCTTCATTTTTAACAGTCGTTATTCTCCGCGTCAACAATATCTCATTTTTATAAGCAACTGCAAAATATGCATATAAGTCATTCATATCCTTTTCCGGCATCCGCACTGCATAACCTGTTATAGAGATTCCATAATCACTTAAAAATAATTTATTTACATGTAATGCCATTTCACAAGCCACATGTTCAGCCACACAATCACAATCCATGGCAGCAATGGGTTCTATATTTAAGTGCCTGCATTTTTGCCCGGCGTTATAAGCTGTTATTCCACCCTGAAAGAACTTAGAAGCAAGTTTTGCAGAAGAGAAAGCCGCTTGCAAATGGCCAGAGGTAACACTTTCAGCAACAGATAACGTTTTATTTTTTTCTACAAGAATGTCTTTTATGATTTGAATTAACTCGTTATTATACAGCATAAAAAAGTTTGCAAAACTTTCCTCTAAAGTCTTGCCAGAAAATAATGTTCTTTATAACACAAAAACGTTTAATGTTTGAATATGGCTTTTTAAACAAAATATTTATATATTTGTTAAATCCGTTGCCCATATTCCTTCGTAACTATCCTGATGCAGTAATTGATGCTTGTTCTCACTTACATCTTTTAAGCAGTCTTAACATCCTGTATTCCTGTTAACAGCCAAAGCTTATTG
>CAXSEB010000356.1:0-1100 GCA_964235805.1 uncultured Chitinophagaceae bacterium
GGTGCAGTAGTAGCTTTTTTTATTTCAAAAGAATTTGATTGGCGGGTATGTTACTTCATTGGCGGCGGATTAGGAATATTATTACTGTTCTGAAGAATTTCGGTTTTTGAATCCGGTATGTTTAAAAGTATGCAGCAACAAAACATAAGCCGCGGAAACTTTTTTATGTTCTTTACAAATGGAACCAGGTTTAAAAAATACATCTTAAGTATTTTAATAGGCTTGCCAACATGGTATGTTATCGGTGTTCTCATTGTATTTTCAAACAAATTTGGGAAAGAGTTTGGTATAAAAGAAGACATCATTCCCGGCAAGGCAACAATGTTTGCTTATGTTGCTGTTTCAATTGGCGATGTGTTAGCTGGCTTACTTAGTCAATACCTGAAAAGCAGGAAAAAAGCGTTATATATTTTTTACGCTATCACTGCTTTAATGATAGGCTTATACTTTTCGTTGGGGCCTCAAAGCAACAGCAGTTTAATGTATCTTATAAGTGCCGGACTTGGCTTTGGCACTGGCTTTTGGGCAATTTTTGTAACAATGGGTGCCGAACAATTCGGAACAAACCTTAGGGCAACTGCCGCCACTACCGTTCCTAATATGGTACGCGGTTCTTTACCTTTGATATTGATATTATTTAACTGGTTGCAGCAATATTTTTCTTACGTAAGGGGAGGTTTAATTACAGGGATTATCGTGTTCATCATAGGTATTGTCGCGGTGTTTTTTACAGAAGAAACTTTCGGTAGAGACTTAAATTATATGGAAGAATAATTTGTTCGATGGCTATCATTAATAATACACTTGACCATGATAACAAATTTTGATGAAGTTTCTAATTATACGTTTCTCTTCAATAGGTGATATTGTTCTTGCTTCCCCGGTAATGCGTTGTTTAAAAAAACAACTGCCTCAATGTGAAGTGCATTTTCTTACAAAGATTTCCTTTAAAATAGTAACCGCCTCTAATCCGTATATCGATAAATTCTTTTATTATGAAGATGATATAAGCAAAATAATAAAACAATTAAAGGAAGAAAATTATGATTATGTTATTGACCTTCAGAATAACTTTCGTTCAAATAAAATAAAAAGATCAC
>CAXSEB010000356.1:1110-2275 GCA_964235805.1 uncultured Chitinophagaceae bacterium
TTTTACACGATCGACAAATTGAACTTAGAGAAGTTCTTCCTTACAAACTTCCACATCAATTTTATGCCTGGTATCCACATAACACAAAGAAGCCTTGCAACTGTAAAAAGTTTTGGTGTAAAAGATGATGGTTTAGGTCTCGATTATTTTATACCCGGCAATGATAGAGTGCACGAAAGTGATTTGCCCACATCTCACCTTGCAGGCTATATCGCCATAGTTATTGGCGCATCTTATAAAACAAAAAAACTACCGGTACATAAGTTAAAGGAACTTTGCAATAAGATAACTTTTCCTGTCATTTTAATTGGTGGTAAAGAAGATAAGAAAGAAGGTGAAATGGTTTCTCAAATTGACCCGATAAAGATATATAATGCATGCGGTAAATTTAATTTAAACGAATCTGCAGATCTTGTCAGGCGTTCTAAGTTAGTAATCTCTCATGATACAGGCCTGCAATACATTGCGTGCGCATTTAAAAAGCCGTTACTCGCTATTTGGGGCAGCACATCTCCAAAGCTGGACGTGGAGCCATTTTACGGAGATTTGTTTGTAGAAAACTATAATGGCAAGATCTATGAAAATATTTTGGTGCCGGGTTTATGGTGCCAGCCCTGCAGTAAATTCGGAAGAAAAAGATGCCCGTTAGGACATTTCAATTGCATGGAGAAACAAGACATTGACGGTATAGTTGAAAAGGTTGAATATTTTTTATCTCTGCCAAAATAATTACTTTAAAAAGAATGTTGGTTTACTGAACTTGTTTTAACTTTTTATAATAAATCTTGTCATCATTTTTGCATTTAGGTAATGTACAAAAAATTAAATGTCAAGACATCTCACTCTCTTTATACTCTTACTGCTTTCTTTTGCATCTGCACTTTGTCAAAAAGTTATTGTTAAGGTAACAATGGAAAATAAAGTTGCTGACGCAAGAAATGATACTATATATTATAATACACATAGGCCTCTCACGTGGGAAGATTTTAAAGGAGTGCCTGATTATAATAGCGTTGGCGGAGCCGTAACTTCTTCAGGGTTTGCTTTTAATGCCAACATGAATATGGTTGCAAACGTGGTTTATCTTAACCTTGATGTTTATACCTTTTTTAGCAAAAAAAATTCCTGGAAGAAACCAAATATAAATTCTGACTATCACCTATTG
>CAXSEB010000357.1:0-2271 GCA_964235805.1 uncultured Chitinophagaceae bacterium
ACTGCTAATTGCACTGTTACAATTACTGTAGGCACAACCTTAATGGCAACCTGCACTAACAGCAACAATGAGTTGTACTTTGGGTATTCGGGTGATCAAACATCAGTATTTACTGCAACACCTTCCGGTGGTGTGGGACCTTATACCGTTAGTATCACCATGAGTCGTCCTATAATTTGTAACAGGGTTAACTCTACCGGTAACGAGGTGTTCACAGGAGGCACAGGTGGAACTACAACTGGTAACACATGTGGCGCATATCCTGCAACAAATACAGTTTTCCCGGTTTCTACTAAAACAGGTGTAACGGCAGGAACCTCCTATGGAGTAACAGTAACCTTAATGGATGATGCAGATCTTACTGCAACAATAACTGATGCTCTTGGATGTAAAACAACCTGCACAAAGCACATTCATGCTGATGACGTTCGTTGCTTCGCTGGCAATAGCAGTGTTCATAAAGTTACCATCTGTCATAAAACAGGCAGCAAAACCAATCCTTGCGTAACTATATGTGTGGATGAGGATGCAGTTAATGAGCATCTGGCTCATGGAGACTTTGTAGGTAAGTGTACATCAAATTGCACAGCACCGCCTACTACTGCACCAGCATTAAGTATTACCTCAAACCTTGATAAAACAATATCAAGTTCTGATATGGTAAATAGTTTAACCGTAAAAGCGATGCCTAATCCATCTAATACCTATTTCACTTTAGTAATAAAAAGTGATAAACAAGAGAAAGTTAAAATGAGGGTTACAGATCTTTTAGGTAGAGTGCTGGAAGTAAATCCTAGTATATTACCAAACGGTACTATCCAAATCGGAAGCAAGTACTTACCTGGGACTTATATGGTAGAAATTGTTCAGGGTAATGAGCAAAGAGTTATTAAACTGTTTAAAGTTTACAGGTAATAAGAAATAGAATAATAATAATAAGAAGCCGTCTCACAAAATGAGGCGGTTTTTTCTTATTACACACTTTATGATACCATCGTTATCACTGTGAAGTTTAATGTGTTGTGAGAATGAGCTGTGCTGCGCCTGTCCATTTATATTTAGTTGATTTAATGTTCTACCTTGACAGGAATTTATTTGGAAAATCCGCCGCCTTAATAATTGACGATAACGAGATAATAATGAATTTTAAGAAAACAAAACCTGTAAAAAGAAAAGCAAAAGAGCAATTATTTAATCAGTACATGATATTGAATCAGCGAACAATGAACATAGAAGGCAGTCGCAAATAAGATTTCTGAAAATAAATGATACAGCAAACAACTTTAGTAGAAAAAAACAAAGGATATGGAAACACATTAATAATAGAAAATAATTCCGATGGCAAAACCAGTAAGTGTATGGCTGTATATGGCCGCTGCCAGTGTAATTGTTGCCGTAATACTTTTATCTGTTTTTTATCATGTACAAAAAAATTCGCCGCAGCAACTAGCGGATAATTACATACAACAAAATTTTAAGAATTTAAGTGTTACTGGGGAAGCCAAAGATAGCCTCCAGACTGGTTTAAACTTATTCAATTCCGGTAAGCTTGCAGAATCAATGGCATTATTTGAAAACCTTGCAAAAGATTCAGCAAATAGTAAAGCGCAAAAATTTGCAGGCATCGTCGCATTGCGCAAAGATGATTACAGTAAAGCTATTATATACTTCAATATGCTTGAAGCAAAAAAAGATTTACACAGTAATCCGGGTAAATTTTATAAAGCGCTTACATTACTTAAGAGAAACGATGGTAAGGATAAAGACACAGCAAAACAATTGTTGAATGAAGTAATTGCAAAAGACCTGGAAGGCAAGAACCAGGCGCTTAATTGGATGCGCAAGTTATAGCACCTTGTAAATAGTAGTCTCTATAACAAATGAAGAGTCAATAATCTAACAGGCCAGCCTTTAGTAGCAATGATTACACTTTCTAATAACTAAAGAATATAAATATTTGCTTAAGTAAAAAAATGATTTCATATTTGCACTTCAGATGAAAATTAACAATACATATAATAGCTGGTGGCAATCATTTAAATGATTGTGCCGCTTGCGTATTTGTGTATTTATAAATAACAGCCCTGGCACATAAAGCCGGGGTTTTTTTATGTTATGAAAAAAATTAAAATAGCAACATCTTTCGTAAAACTCTTGGCAGATGTTTACACACCTGTAGGGATTTATTTAAGATTAAGAGACCGTTTTAGAGATACGATCTTGATGGAAAGCTCTGATTTTCATGCCGCAGAAAACAGCTATTCTTTTATC
>CAXSEB010000358.1:0-318 GCA_964235805.1 uncultured Chitinophagaceae bacterium
GTGGAAAGTTTGGCAAAACAGAGAAAGGAAATGTTTGGTTAGATGCGCAAAAAACTTCTCCATACCAGTTTTACCAGTTTTGGTTAAACACCGCAGATGGTGATGCCGAAAAATATTTAAAAACGTTCACGCTTTTATGCAAAGAGGAAATTGAGAGTTTAGTCAGTGAGCATAATGGAAATGAACAAAACAGAAGTTTACAGAAAAAACTTGCTGAAGAATTAACCTGTTTTGTGCATAGCAAAGAGGATTATGAATTTGCAGTAAAGGCTTCGCACATATTATTCAGTAACGATACTTCAGAAGTTTTAAAACAAT
>CAXSEB010000358.1:328-2269 GCA_964235805.1 uncultured Chitinophagaceae bacterium
TGCTACAAGTGATGGAAGGTGTACCAACAGTAACTCACAGCGCTTCAGCATTTGCTGCCGGTGTTGACGTCGTAAGCTTTCTGGTAGACACAAAAATATTTGCCAGCAAAGGAGAAGCAAAAAAGATGATTCAGAACGGAGGCGTAAGCATTAATAAAGAAAGAGTTGATAACACAGAGTTTGTTTTCAGTGATCAACTTCTATTGAGTGGAAAATATTTGCTTATTCAAAAAGGGAAGAAGAATTATTACCTGGTTATAGTATCTTAAACACATATTGTCGATAACTGTGATTTGAGATAGCTCACCCTCACACAATTAAACAGCCTTATTAATTATTGCTCCTGCTATTTCAGCGTCAGGCAAAAACTTTCTTTCTTTCAGCAAATAACCATTGCCTTTCTCACAAAAATGAACCATTAAATTTTCTATACTTATGGGGTTGCCTTCAGGTATATCAGCAATGTTGTTGTGTTTTATAGCATGCCCGTCAATAATTATAACAAGGCCGCTTCCTACCGCCTCCATTTTGTTACCATCAGTTATAAGCATACCGGTATCTTCGCCTAAACCAATGCCAACACATGCCGGGTTAGTTGCTACAGCTTGCGCAAGTCTTCCAAACCTTCCACGCTTTTCAAAATGACTGTCAAAAATAACGTCGTTCATAAAGCCAAGCCCTGTCGTAATTTTTACCTCTCCTTTTAAATGGGCCATTGAAGCACTGCCTTCATAAATCATGGTGTTGCTCATGGCCATGGCTCCTGCAGAAGTGCCGGCCACAAGAAAATTATCTTCATCTTTATATCTTTCTAATGCAATTTGTAACAATTCAGTTCCACCAAAAACAGATGATAAGCGAAGCTGATTGCCTCCGCTGAACATCACCGCATCACAGGCTTTCATGCGTTCTATGTACATATCATCCATTGCATCTGTACGATTTCTTATCGGCATTATACCAATGTTGGTACAGCCAATTTTGCCGAATGCATTTAAGTAATTTTCGCCAACTTCATAAGGTATCATAGATGCTGTTGTAATAACTTCCATGCGTATACCAGGTCCCCCGGCTTCTTCAATTATCCTGCGTAAAATGCCCAATTCAAAAAAATTGAGGTTACTTTTTACCGTTTCTTCTTTCTCTGGCTCAACGCCTTTATCTTCAGCGCCTCCTATGGCAAAAAGTTTCCCCAGGGGATGTTGCATAAATATATTTAGGTAACAACAGCAATTATTAAGGTTGCGTAATTATTATTTCTTAAAGTATTGCCATTAAAATGTTATCAACAAAAGTAAATAATACGAATAATAATAGTGATGAAAAGAATAAGACAGGGTTTTTACCTGCACTGATTTTTTTTGATATTAATTTTTACTACCTTCCAAATTATGTGAGAATATCTTTGGTATAGAGAGTATAAATTACCGTTCTTAATAAAACCGATTATGAAGATTTTAGAAACTAAAATTTTAAGAGGCCCAAATTACTGGAGCGTTAGAAGACCAAAGCTTATTCAGATGAAGATAGATTTGGAAGAAATGGAGAACAAACCATCAAATGAAATACCTGGCTTTAAAGAAAAACTCGAAAATCTTTTGCCAGGTTTGTATGAACATCGCTGCAGCGAGTTAGTACCCGGCGGTTTCCTATCAAGAGTAAAAGAAGGTACCTGGATGGGCCATATTATTGAACATGTGGCTTTAGAGTTACAAACTATTGCAGGAATGGATATGGGTTTTGGCCGCACGAGAGGGACCGGCAAGCGTGGAGAATATTATGTTGTATTTGATTATATGGAAGAAGAGGCAGGCGAGTATGCCGCCAAAGCTGCCTTCACATTGGTTGAGGCTATCTTACAAGGTGAACAATATAATCTTGATGAAGACGTACAAAGACTAAGAGAAATCAGGGAAGATACACGCCTTGGTCCATCTACCG
>CAXSEB010000359.1:0-1419 GCA_964235805.1 uncultured Chitinophagaceae bacterium
CGTAGTTTGTTCTGATTATTTTTAGCGAAGAAATAATGAGGTTCCCAAAATAATCCCGGCTCCCATTTGAATGTTCTATCACGGTTGCTTAAAGTAAGCCTTGCTCCTAAGGTAAAAGAAGGAACAAAATAATTTTTATAGTTCTGCACGTTTACTGTGATGAATCCGTATAAAAAATCGCTTACTGCTGTAGGTGTAAAACCTTTTGGTTTATCTGCAGATATGCTGCTGTCTTTTTTAAGAAAATGTGAACTGCCACCCTTAATGACAGGCCATTTTGTACTAACATTATTTTGTATAGTGGCTATCTTTTCTTTTAAGGTTCCATTCAGGTAGCCAGTTAACTCATTTATGTTATTGAGATAAAAGGTGAGATGGTAATACCGCGGATGCGTAAGACTAACTTTTTGTGAAGGCTTTGGCGGGTTAGCAATAATACCAATAATATTTATTGTATCCTGTTCAGTTCTTAATGAAGCCAGTTCGCCCTGGTTTAATAAATAGCTTGCTCCTTTTGGCTTAAACTGCTGAAGCCTGATTTTTTTTCTTCCCTGCGCATCAGTAACATAATCGATACGTTTAGATGTTATGGGATCAGAAATTGAATCTTTCAAAGGGCCAATGTCGTTAACAAATGTTTGAAGAAGCGAATCAATGTTTGTAAGCCTGCTTAAATCGGTAATGTCTGTAAGCTCGATCTGGAGTTCGTTTCCTTTATCAAGATTTACATAGAATCGCCTGTTGAAAATAATGTTCGAAGGTACTCTGAATGCTTTATCACTTTTGTCATTTGATTGGGCACAAAGGCTTGCCGTGATGCTTGTTATAAGCATCAATAAAGAGATTGTTTTTTTCATTTTATTTTAGTTTGAAGGAAAGGTTTTTAATTTAAGCGGGTTGATGCCATTATTGTTAGAAGTGAGTGAAGGGCTTATATAAACTTCCTGGTTTGCGAATTTTAGTTGAAAAGAATGAAGGTCTTTGGTTCGTGCGACATCTGCTGGTGGTTCAACGGGGTCGCCTAATTCATTTATATGAACCACCTTTAATATCTTGGTAGTATGGGTTATTACCACATTACTAATGGTACCGCTATCTATAACATGATCAGGTAAACTAGTTTCTTTGACTATCTTTTCGGTGCTGCTTAATTCCGGTTTATAATATGTCTTATTTACTTTGGTAATTATATTACCGGTATCGTTTTTAGTTCTATTTTTTGGGAAGGTTTTTGCTTTCGATGTTTCTATAATAGTTGTTAGAGCTTTCTCTTCTGAAGGCTTTACTGTTATCAGCTTAGCTTTTGTCATTTTGTTACTCACAGTACTTTCGGTAACATCTGTTACTTTATTATTAAAATGCATCAGCAGCAAAGCAATAGCCGGTATTAAGCAGGCTGCTGCAGCCCATAGCCAGGTG
>CAXSEB010000359.1:1429-2267 GCA_964235805.1 uncultured Chitinophagaceae bacterium
GTTCTTTTTTTGCGGAGGCTTTTTTTGTAACCGTTCGTGCAGTTTTTCCCAGGCAAGGTTTTTATCTTGAAGAATTTCACCCTGCAACCCCGCAACCTCCTCAATTTTGTTTTTCCAAAGTGCGCTATTTTGATCTTCGTTTAACATATTCGGTTCCGTTTTGTAACAAATTTTTTTGTAATAACGATTTCGCTTTGCTTAGTTGTGATTTTGATGTGCCTTCAGCAATGCCCATTAAAGAAGCAATTTCTTTATGATTCATTCCTTCTATTACATACAGGTTAAAAACTGTACGGTAGCCAACTGGCAATTGAACAATCAAATCAAAGATTTCTTTTGCCGACATGTTATTTAATGCTTCTTCTTCTAACTGCACATCTGCTGCTGCAGATTCTGTTACGATGGTAAATACATTCTTTTTTCGCAGTAACATGAGGCATCCATTTATCATAATTCTCTTCAGCCAAACATATAATGCCGCTTCACCCTGATAATTAAAAGAAGATAAACTTTTAAAGAATAAATAAAAACCATCAAGCAATATCTCTTCTGCGTCTTCACTGTTCTTTATATAACGCCTGCAAACCAGCATCATACTGTCAGCGAACAGATCGAAAAGGCATTTCTGTGCAGCAGTGCTGCCGTGTTTCGCTTCCCTGATCAATTCAGATACATTCATAATTTATCGCAGCTTCAATGGTTTAAAACATTAAATGCAGTTTACAAACAAAGCGTTGCCTGCCATTTTTAATTATTACAGGATGATAAAGAAGTAAGACTATTAGACACTGCAAACGATTTATATTGCATTACAATGTATGGAATTGTTGACTGCATA
>CAXSEB010000360.1:0-2260 GCA_964235805.1 uncultured Chitinophagaceae bacterium
ATTTTATTAAACATCATTTGGCCGGCACCCCACATTGCATTCATTACTTTTTGCCCCTGCCCGGCATATTCTTTTTTAATTTTAGAGATAACAAGATTATGGAACACGCCTTCAATGGGCATATCCATATCGAGAATTTCGGGAACCATCGTCATCTTCATCGGTGCTAAAAAAATACGCTCTGTGGCTTTACCAAGCCATGCATCTTCCTGCGGAGGAATACCAACAATTGTTGCTGGATACACAGCATTTGTTTTGTGCGTTATAGCGGTGATATGAAAACGCGGATACCAATCAGGCAAAGAATAATAACCAGTGTGATCACCAAACGGACCTTCCCAAATTAGTTCATCGTTGGGATCAACATAGCCTTCAATAACAAAATCAGCATCTGCAGGAACTTCAATATCTGTTTGCGTGATACATTTTACCAGCTCTACTTTTTTCTTTCTTAAAAATCCTGCAAGCATGTATTCATCAACGTTTTCAGGCAATGGCGCTGTAGCAGAATAAGCATAAACGGGATCTCCTCCAAGTGCAACAGCAACCGGCATCTTTTTGCCAAGAATTTTATATTCGTTAAAATGCTTTGCAGAAACTTTATGCTTATGCCAATGCATCCCTGTAAGCGTTGGCCCGTATACCTGCATACGATACATGCCCACGTTACGAGATTGTGTATTAGGATCTTTTGTATGAATGATAGGTAAGGTTACAAAAGGGCCGCCGTCTTTTGGCCAGCAGGTGATTACAGGGAGTTTAGTAATGTCAGGTTCTTTCATTATTACTTGCTGGCATTCTCCCTTGCCGCTCTTTACTTTGGGCATCCAGCTTGCAAACTGTCCTAACTTTGGAAGTAACTTAAGTTTGTCTAAAATATTTTCTTTTGGAGAAGAGAGAAGTTGAAATAGAGTTTCGATCTCTTTAGCAACATCATTAAGTTGGTTAACACCAAGCGCCATGCACATTCTTCGCTCGCTGCCATAAGCGTTCATAAGTACCGGAAAATCAAAACCGGTGTTTTCAAACAGCAAAGCTTTACCACCATTGCCACTTTTACTTATCCTATCAGTAATTTCTGCTATTTCTAATTTGGGGTCAACAAAATTTTTGATTCTTATAAGTTCACCTGCTTCTTCTAAGGCATCAATAAATTCCTGCTGGTTACGGTAAGCCATAGCTTAAATTATTTGCAAAGATAAAACACAACCATGGCGATTTCTGTAAAGCAATTAATAAACTTTAGTAGGGCATCCTGTTTTAGATCTGCCGCCATTCTTAAAACCCCCATTACCGCCGCCGCCAAGCCTAAATGATGCAGTTAAGCCGGTAAAATAATACCAGTCTTTTATTTTAGCGCCTCCCCTTTGTGCGCCTGCTGCAGGATACGAAGCGGTACTTTTTAACTCGCCTCCCCTAAAAGCCAATTCAACGGCTTTAGGCCCGCGATTTTGCAATAAAAGATCTCTACCCACATAGGTGGTACTGATATCATCCAGGTAATCAGTGAATAATTTTCTCATTCCAACTTCAACTCCCAACCTTACATTATCATTTAAAGCAAACTTAACACCACCGCCGAATGGTATTGCAAATTGATTGATCTTATAATAGTTCCTGTTTGCAATAAAGCCTTCGCCTTCTGTACTTAAAGGTTTAAGGTAATATTTGTTACCTAAGCTATCTTTTGTGTATGGCGAAAAATTATACATAGCAAGTCCTGCAAATACATACGGTGAAACTGAATACTCATTTAAATTTCTGAAATAATATTCAGCGGTTAAATGACCTTCTGTAATATTTGAAGTAAAGTCTAAATTACGTGATGTGTTCCTGCTGTTATTTTTATCGCTTGCTGAAACTTTGCCAACAGTTATTCCGCCGTTTAGTAAAAACTTTTCTGTAAGCTCGTAAGATAAACCTGCTCCCACTGCAAGATGTGACTGGCTGAAGGTAAATCGCTTATCCTGCAGATCACCCTGGTAATTAGATAAACCAACGAAGGTATTAATATGAAATTTTTGTGCAGAAGCAGTCACAATAACCGCTAGAAAAATCGACAGGCAGATAAGGTGTTTCATAAATATGTATAATGGTTAATAAAGTTCGCCAAAAATAATAATATGCTTGAGAGGTTGAGGTTTTTTAACTTATAATTTTATAGAGTATTGTGGTGAGCGGCTTTTTATTTTTAAATTACTTTTGTTCAACATAACAATCATACGGGATGTAGCGCAGCCCGGTAGCGCACACGTCTGGG
>CAXSEB010000361.1:0-2258 GCA_964235805.1 uncultured Chitinophagaceae bacterium
TTCGGAGAGAAAAAAGATCACTGGGTTATGCAGCACAAACGATAAGCAGTGACGAAATAAATAAATCGGGTACAGGTAATCCTTTAGGTGAATTACAGGGAAAAGCCTCTGGATTAACTATAATCAATAGTGCCGGTGACCCTGGATCGGGTACATTTATGCTGCTTCGCGGTGCCACATCAATTACCGGAAACAATCAGCCTTTGATGGTTATTGACGGTGTTCCAATAGATAATTCTTCTAACAATTATGATCCGCAATTCAATGGATTTCAGGCCGGTGGCGCTAATGCAGATCTTCTTGGCTCTGTTCAACCTTCAAATCGTGGTATAGATGTTAATCCAAACGATATAGAATCAATAACAGTATTAAAAGGTCCTGCTGCGACCGCTCTCTATGGTATTCAAGCCGCCAGTGGCGCTATTGTAATAACTACAAAAAAGGGCGCATCAAATCGACGTGGCAGCATTTCGTTCAACTCGTCCGTCACGTTCGATAAAGTAAATCATTTGCCTGAATTACAGAAGCAGTTTTCACAAGGTGATGAAGGTACTTATATGGGACCGGAATCAGGTCTGCCATATTCCTGGGGTGCTGCAATTGATACTTTAAGTTGGGACGGTACCAATACAAATATGTGGGATAAGCATGGTAATATTGTGGGAAGATCCGATCCATCCGCTAAAATACCGGTGACTCCTTATAACACATATGATTTCTTTAAAACCGGACTAACCTATGACAACAATATTGCTTTATCAGGAAGTACTGCAAATGCCGGTTCATCTTACAGGATGTCTTTAGGAAACATATCTCAAACTGGTGTTATCCCTAAAAGTAAATACGTAAAAACAACATTTGGTTTAAGCGGACAATCTAAAATAACCGATAAGTTAAGTGCATCAGCAGGATTTACTTTTATAAATTCATCAAATGATAAAGTTCAGCAAGGCAGTAACACATCAGGTGTAATGTTAGGCTTAACCCGTACCGCTCCCACATTTGACAATTCCAACGGTTTAACCAATCCTGAAAATGATCCTTTGTCGTATACATTTCCTGATGGTCGCCAAAGAAGTTACAGAGGGTTTGGTAAATATGATAACCCTTATTGGACCGTTAATAAAAATCCCTACAAATCAGATTTAAATCGTTTTTTTGGGTACGCTCAGACAACTTATCAGGCGCTTGATTGGTTAAGTTTCAACTATCGCCTTGGAGGTGATGTATACTCTCAAAATGACAAAAATGCTTTTGATGTAAATACGTCCGCATATAAGACCGGGGCAATCTTTCTAATTAACTATATTAACAGTCAGTTTAATTCTGATTTTACTGTAAACCTTAAAAAAACTTTCGGTGAAGATTTTTCAAGCTCTTTGCTATTAGGTCATAACTATTTCCAGTTAACTTCTTCTAATCGTTTAATGAAAGGAATCGGACTGAATGTGCCCGGTTTTTTGGATGTATCTAATGCCCAAACATTAACTAATACTGAATTTCTTGGAAGAAAGCGCACAATGGCATATTATGCAGATGCAGAACTTACTTATAAAAGAATGATTTATCTTAGTTTAACCGGACGCGAGGAGGAGTCGTCAACTTTGCCTGCTGCTAATAACACGTTTTTCTACCCGTCAGCAAGTTTAGGTTGGGTTTTTTCTGAACTGAATAGCTTTAAAAATGACGTTATAAATTTTGGTAAGTTGAGAGCTTCTATTGCGCAAGTAGGTAAAGATGCCCCGATATATGCTTTAACGACTCCTTTCTCATCACCGTTTTCTTTTACTGATGGTTTCGTCAATAATGGAGTGGCGCTAACATCTTACGGTGTAAGCACAAACGTAACAACAATAGGTAACCCTAATTTGAAACCAGAAAAAACTGTCTCTTATGAAGGAGGATTAGACTTGTCATTCTTTAAAGATAGAATTATTCTGAATGCAACAGCGTATTATAGCAAGTCAAGTGATGTAATAATTCCTGCATCAGTGTCATATACAACAGGTTTTGCAGGCGCGGAGCTAAATGCTGCAACACTGACTAATAAAGGAGTTGAATTAACACTTAATACTACTCCTGTTAAGCTTAACAATTTTAGATGGGATTTGAATTTCAACTGGTCTCATAATTCAAATAAAGTAGTTTCCTTAGCCCCCGGGTTAGACAGATTGATGTTAGCTGGCTTTGGAGCAGGGGAATTTGAGGTTGACGCGGTACCTGGTCAGCCGTACGGTGTAATTTACGGTAATACAACT
>CAXSEB010000362.1:0-2001 GCA_964235805.1 uncultured Chitinophagaceae bacterium
CAGCGAGATTGAAGTACGGGTAAATGGAAGTCCGCAGGCGAGAAATGCATGTGGAAGCGGCAATATTATTTTTACGGTACTTGATCCTATTACCTTAAAAGCCTGGCAGAATGTAATTACCGGAACGCATGGTTTATCAGGCAGCGACGCCTGTACTGCAGTAGGAAATTTCCAGTATAACCTTCTTGATATTAATAAAAGAAGAAGCGCAATCGCTTTCCTGGATTCAGTGCCGGATGGTTTTATTGTTGTAATGAGAAATTCTTCAAGCTCTAACGGCGCTACCAATACTTATGCAGGCGACTGGCTGGCAGATACTGCTGTTTTCGGTGCAAACAATTCTCTTTACCAGCGTTTAAAACCACAGGGCTTTGCTGAGATAGATTCCTTTAACAGACCAAGAGCTTTTATTTTCTTCTACCAAAAAAATAAGCCAGGCTTTGGCCCAAAATATATTTTCTCGCAGGGCATTTATGATAAAATAGAACTCACCACCAATTTTGTTACACCTGATACACTCGGTATTATTACCTCGCCAAAATTTGGCCCCGCCAAAGCATGGAAGCAAATGCATTGGAGAGGCACAAGCGAAGAAGCTAACTCCCTGGATAAGCCTACAGTAAATATTATCGGCGTTGATTATAATGATAATGAAACGGTTTTATTTACAGTAGATAAAAATAACCAGGACGTAAACATCAGTTCCATAGATGCAAAAAAATATCCTTTTGTAAAGCTGCGCATGAGAAATTTGGACAGTGTAACCCTTACGCCTTATCAGCTGCAATACTGGAGATTAAATTTTGATCCTGCCCCGGAAGGCGCAATAGCTCCTAACTTATTTTTTACATCAAAAGATACACTGGAGTTAGGCGATAAATTAAACTTTGGCATAGCATTTAAAAACATTAGCCAGTCTGCGTTTGACAGTATTAGTGTAAAGGTTATAGTGATTGACAAAAGCAATGCTTCTCATCAAATAAATTTACCCAAGCAAAAACCGCTCGTAAGCGGCGATTCGCTTCAATTAAAATATCAAATTGATACACACGATTATCCAGGTTTAAATACTTTGTATGTAGATTTTAATCCCGATAATATTCAGCCTGAGCAATACCATTTTAATAATTTTTTATACCACAATTTCTTTGTAAAAGGTGATGAGTACAATCCTTTGCTTGATGTTACTTTTGATGGCGTGCATATCCTTAACAGGGACATTGTTTCTGCACGCCCGCACATCTTAATAAAGTTAAAAGACGAAAGTAAATATCTTGCTTTAAGTGATACATCGCTGCTGCAGGTTCAGGTGCGTTTTCCTGACGGAACAGTAAAAACCTACAGGTTTGATAATGATACAGTAAGATTTACACCCGCAAATCTTGCAACCGGCGAAAACACGGCTACAATAGATTTTTCACCTCTGTTAAATGGTGATGATGCGGAATATGAACTAATTGTTACGGGCAAAGATGCGTCCGGTAACAAAGCAGGCGAAGTGGAATATCATGTTGCGTTCAGGGTTATCAGTAAACCAATGATTTCAAATTTGCTGAATTATCCTAACCCATTTACAACTTCAACAGCATTTGTATTTACTGTAACCGGTACGCAGCCGCCGCAAAATATGCGCATACAAATTTTAACCATTACAGGTAAGGTTGTTAGAGAAATAACAAGCAATGAATTAGGTCCAATTCACATCGGCAGAAACATAACAGATTTTAAATGGGACGGCACGGATATGTATGGACAAAAGCTTGGTAACGGTGTTTATTTGTACAGAGTGCTTACAAACTTGAATGGTAAAAGTCTTGAAAAATTTAAGGATACTGATGACAACACTGATCAGTATTTTAACAAAGGTTATGGCAAAATGTACTTATTAAATTCAAGCAAGTATTAAAAAATAAAAAATTTTTTCTTTTGAAAAGAGCTGCTTATTAAGGCAGCTTTTTTATTTATTATGTTTGCTAAAAATAGCAGTGGCAAAAATAGGCA
>CAXSEB010000362.1:2011-2252 GCA_964235805.1 uncultured Chitinophagaceae bacterium
TCTCGTGCCTTCAATTATTTACTTTGATGAAAATGGAAATGTAACCGTTGGAGAAGAAGCAAAAAATTACTTGATATCCGAGCCGCAAAACACAATCTTCTCCGCCAAAAGGTTAATGGGCAAATCTTTTAATGATGTAAAAAATAAAAGCACCTTTTTCGCTTACAAAATTATTGATGATAATAAAGATAGTTTAGTGAAAGTTCAAGTTGCGGATATGTTTAACTCGCCTGTTGAGCTT
>CAXSEB010000363.1:0-2248 GCA_964235805.1 uncultured Chitinophagaceae bacterium
GTCTTTATGCAATAATATCTTTACAAGCTGTATAATAGCGGTTAACGTGAAAATGCCACCAATAACCCAATTTAAAATATTTTGGTTAGCATTTAGCTTTTCAACAATATATTTTCCTCCAAAGATGAAAACAAAATTTCCCATCATGCTGCCAAGTCCAATACCGATAATGTAGAGATTATAATAACTATTATGTGGCTTTAAAACATTTTTACTAAATAAAACTGTGCTCCAACCGAACCAAAAAGGTATTTGCATTGGCGCTACGCTGGCCAAAACAAACCCTAGAAAGAAACGATTCATTTCATTATTAAGCATCACGTTTTTGGCTTCGTGGTGTTTTGAAGCAGCGATAAAACTTCCTATGGCCATCGCTACAACTATTATTAAAGTTATCCACTCCAGCCACTGAAATATTTTCTTTTGTTTACGTATCCAATTAATGCCAACAAGCGAAATACGTACATAGATCATCTCTATTAAAATACAACCTGCAGAAAAAAGAATAGCTTGCTTCACACCTTCAGACAAACTTATTTGCATAGCCGCAATATTCAATGTGCCCAATGGGAGAGTTCCAACAAAACTTACAATCATTCCCCAAAAGAAAACTTTTACCAAACCCATATGATGGAAATTTTTATAAAGATAAGCGTGTGCAATATCTTTTTATCCGTATAATTGATAATGCTGCAGTGCTTTAATCAACGGAAGGCGGGTTAAGGTTGGAGTTATTCTCTTCCCTGTTTTTCTTAAACTCTAACTTACCGAACTTCCAGGTGAAGTTTATACCAATTGATCTGAATGGAATCTTTCGAACGCTGTTAACCAAAAAGCCAGGGCCGAAAACTTCAGTTCTTTGATTAACATATTTATTGAAAACGTTTGTGCCCGTAAGTGCAAGGCTTCCATTTTTTTTCCAGAACTGCTGGCGTATAGCCATGCTATAAGAAGTAAAAGATGGATAGCGGCCCTGGGCCTCATTCCTGGCTGAATTAAAGTTTCCAAAGAACTCGGCTGCAAGCAATTTAGTAAACTGGTAGCTCGTATTTATGTTGACGCGGTAATTAAAGCTTTTGGCATCATATCCTTTATCAATTGCATTGGTAATGTGCCGGTGAAAAAAGAAAACGTTACTTCTTACATTTAATTTAGATGTTGCATTAAGATTTGCAAAAATGTTCATACCTGTATTTTCTTCCAGACCTATGTTTTCACGTGTGCTCACAGTTACATTTGAGAAAGTTGAATCACCAATTTTTATTGATGGATAGTATACAAGGAACGGTTGTATATCGTGATTAGAACTTCTATAAAAAAAATTGATCATAAGCGAGCCTGCCGTACCCATATCCCTGTTGTATGACAGCTCATAACGGTTCCCAATCTCAGGCAAAAGATAAGGATTGCCTGCAGTAATATTCTGCGGATCACTTGTGTTGATAAAAGGATTAAGATCTCCGTAATCAGGTCTCTCAATTCTTCTCGAATAATTAAGTTTTAGAGTTTGTTTATCTCCTAATTTTCTTAATAAGAAAACTGAGGGAACAAATGTATTGTATCCAGGTGTACTTGCCTGCTGTTGGGCATTTGAGTAGAAGGAACTTATCTCTGTGCGCTCGTATCTTCCGCCAATCTTGGCATCAAACATTTTTAATACCGGGAAATTTATCTCAGTATAAAAAGCATAAACTTTTTGATGATATTCGAGAGAATTAGACAATGAAGGATCGTATAAAAAGCTTTTTACAACAGGTTGAAAAGTTAACACATTGCTGTTACTGTTAATATCCACAAAATTCAACTTAGCGCCCGTGCCGATGGATACGTCTTTTTTTAGCGGCTGGGTATAATTTATCTCGATCTCGCTTTCCTCTTCTTTACCATTATTTTTGCCGTTAGTGCCATAAATCAATGAATCCATTGGCCGCAATAACTGGCTGTTACCGGAGTTTACAAAATTATGGCCAAGACTTGTTGTTGCGTTTATCTCCAGTTCCTGGTCTTCCTTTTTAAATTTTCTTTTATAATTAAGATCAGCATCGGTGTTATGAAACCTGAAACTATTCCTGTTGGTATTTGCAACCTGTCTTAAGTTTTGAATATCGCCTGTTGCATCGAATTCAGTCATGATTTGATTTAGAGAACCAACGCCGTTATTGCCAAAATTGTTGAATGATAATGAGCCGGAAAAACTATTGTTTTCTTTATAAGTCCAGTCAAATCCAACTCCGCTTTGATAGCCGTT
>CAXSEB010000364.1:0-2237 GCA_964235805.1 uncultured Chitinophagaceae bacterium
AATTGAAGTACCGATACCCCGTTTTTCTTTGGATAACAGTTCAGAAACAAGGGTTATGCCTGCACCTAATTCTCCTGCTAAACCAATACCAGCAAAGAATCTAACCCATGCGTATTGCTCAACCGTTACAACAAAGCCATTAATAATGTTTGCTGCTGAGTATAAAATTATTGAACCAAACAAAACACTAAGCCTTCCCTTTTTGTCTCCTAAAATGCCCCAAAGTATTCCACCGATTAATAAGCCTATCATTTGAAGGCTTATTATAAACTCTCCGCTTTTGTTTATAGCATTTTCACCGAGCCCTAACGATTTGAGGCTGGGAACACGAACTATATTAAATAATAACAGATCGTAGATATCAACAAAATAACCCAGGGCTGCAACAATTACCGCAATGGAAAAAACACTTTCTTTTCTGCTGTACATAAAACTCAACTTTTTACACTTGTGCCTGTTGTTTTCTTTTTACTAAAAAACACTTTCCAGATAACAGGAAAGGTAGTGAGAGCAACAATGAAAATTACAATTACTTCAAGATGTTCTTTAAGATCAAAGTGAAATTGGTTAAGGATAAGCTTCTGCAAAAAATGACCGCCAAGCAACATACTGCCAACCCAAAGCATACTGCCAACAACATTAAAAAATGTAAATCTTTTTTTATCCATTTGCACAATGCCGGCCACTATAGGAGCAAAGGTGCGTACAAAAGGAACAAACCTCGCAATTACAATTGCGCCGCCGCCGTTTTTATCATAGAAATCATGCGCCTGCAATAAATACTTTTTCTTGAAGAAGAAGGTATCTTTTCTTTGGTAAAGAAACGGGCCGCTTTTTTTGCCGAACCAATAACCCACAAAGTTTCCTGCAATACCTGCAGTTGTAATTAATATCCATAATATGCCAAGATCAGCCCATTGATTATGGGTTTCAAATAATGCTGACGCTACAATGCCCGGCCCGTTCCGGTCTGTTGTGCTGAAAATGCCAGTAACAAAAAGCAACGCATCGCCGGGGAGAAAGAAACCGGCGAATAATCCTGTTTCAGCAAATATTATAAACAGTATCATCCATAAACCGCCATGTTCAATGTAGAATTGAGGATTCAAAATCTCCTTAATGTCTATGCCAAGTATCTCAATAAAAGTCACGTAAAAATTTTAGAATATTGTTTAATCAGTTAGTTCACCTTCCCACTTACTTACAACCGATGTTGCCAGTGCATTTCCCAAAACATTGGTTGCCGTTCTGAACATATCACAAAAATGATCGATTGGCAAAATCAAAGCTATGCCTTCTGCAGGAATATTAAACATTCCGCAGGTAGCCGTTACTACAACTAACGAAGCCCTTGGAACACCTGCAATCCCTTTGCTCGTTAGCATTAGAACAAGCAGCATAGTCAATTGCGTACCGGCATCTAAATGAATTCTGTAAGCCTGTGCAATTGCAAGACTGGCAAAGGTCATATACATCATGCTTCCATCTAAATTAAAGCTATAGCCCAATGGTAATGTAAAGGCCACTATTTTATCTTTACAACCAAAGCGCTCAAGTTCTTCAGTTAATTTAGGAAACACGGCTTCACTGCTGGTTGTGCTAAACGCAACAAGTAAAGGTTGTGCAATTCGTCTAAGTAAAGAAGGCACTCTTCTTTTTAATATTAAAAAACCAACTAAAAGCAGAACAGCCCACAATAAAAATATACCTACGATAAAATAAAAAAGATAAAACTTATAGAAGGTAAAAACCTCTAAGCCTTTAGCTGCAATTACAGAAGCAATAGCGCCAAACACACCTAAAGGTGCAAAGTTCATTACATAACCAACCATTTTTAAAATAATGTGAGACACACCTTCCAGTGCTTTAATAACAGGTTTTGCGTAACTGCCGATTGATGTTGCCGCCACGCCAAAAAATAAGCTGAACACCACAAGTTGTAAAATTTCATTATTGGCCATTGCCTCAAACACGCTTTTCGGAAATACATGTTCAACAAATTTGCTTATCGAAAATTCCTGTGTTTTGCCAATTAGATCTTTTGCACCGGCGGCATCTGCGTTACTAAGATCTATAGCAGTGCCCGGATGAAAGAAATTGACTAAAAACATTCCTAATAGCAGGCTGATAAGCGATGCTGAAACAAACCACAGCAAAGCTTTTCCGCCAATGCGGCCGACTGTTTTTAAATCTCCTAATTTGGCTATACCCACTACCAATGTCGAAAAAACCAATGG
>CAXSEB010000365.1:0-2229 GCA_964235805.1 uncultured Chitinophagaceae bacterium
GTAGCGGATAATCCAGTTAGCGTTAGAAGGAATTGATGACATGCCGTTGTAATATCTGTCACGATAAGGAACAGCGCTGGAATTATTTGTTTTTATGAAAGTTGCCGAGCTTCCTAATTTCCATGTGCCGTCAGAGCTAAAGGTAGCTCCTCCCTTGAGGTTGCTGTTATCAATAAAAGTTCCTTTTATATCAAGGCCACTTACGCTTCCTCCGTTAAGAACGTGCAATGTTCCGCTGTTTAATATAAGCGTAGCACCTGTTTCAACAGATACCTGATCAAGATTTATCGACTCATTAATAGCAATGGTATGCCCATTTTGAATTGTAATATTATAAGCCGAAAAGTCGGGTGCGCCTTTTGCCTGTGACCACGGGCCAGTAGCGTTATCTGCAGTTTCCCAATTACAGGAAGACTCAAAATTACCACTGCCGGAGCTGCGGTAATATAATTGCTTTGCGAGTGTTACGCCTATGCCTTCTACTTTAATTTCATCAATGTCATTCTCTCCTGCGTCATCAACTATGCCGCCTGCAATATTGGTATTCGAGGTCATTATCCATCTTACATAAACTTTTGAGGGAGTATCTAATGCCGGTAATTGAAATGTGCTGGTTGCCCTAAAGGTATCTCTTATAGAGGGTATCGTTCCCAAATCCTGCCAGCTGCCGTCTGTAACTTTATATTGAACTTTAAAATCCCGAGGCCCGGTAGCTGTCGATCTGTGTCTTGAAGAAACTGTTATGTTCCAGTATCCCAAAGTATAAAAATCTATCTGCCAGTATTTACTTGCTGCTCCTGAAGACCAACCTGTTGCATAAGCGGCTGCACCCCTGTTTCCAATACATCCGCAGTTGTTAAAGTTTATAGCATTGGTGCCGGAAGCAGAAATATTTTTGGTAAGATAATTTGTGTTTGTGCCTCCATCTGCAACGGTATTGCTGTCGTTAAAGTTCCAGTTTATTAAGGTTTTATATTGGGCAGAATTCACAGCGAAGCTGTTACTTACTGCACTGACTAATGTTCCGCTTGCTGTTAAAAAAACACTGTCTTCAGCAACGTTTGGTGTTAAGTAAGGATACGAAGCAATACCTGCAACGGCTGTAACTACATTGCCCGATAAAGTATCACATGATGGTGTTGCATTTGTAATACTAAGCTTCACCTGTGAAACATAATCTGAGTCAACGTTTTTATTTATATCTATGGCTTTTACGGTTACCAATGGCGTTATATTTTGACCTGCAAATATTTCTGTCGGTTGCTGCCCGAATTTATACCTGTCTGCACTTACTATAATTCGATTGATGTTTGCTAAAGTTGATGAAGTGGCTCCTCCCCCGTTAGAAGCATTAAATGCAGAACCGGAAGATGATGCTGTTACAGAAGAAACAGTAAACTGCATCTGCTGATTGTCAATTACGGTTGTTTTAAATGTTACCTTTAATTCAAGGTTGACTGAAGATCCATCATTTGCTGCTGCTAAAAAGGATGAGGAATTAAAGGAAATAGCGGTTGAGCCATTCACTACTTGTACATAAGAACCAACTTTCACATTGTTAGCATAAAGGGCAGCAGTTCTTACAGCGTTGCCTGTTGCTGCGGAAACTGAAAATGTAATACCTGTAAGCGCTGTTGGTAAAAGGTCTCCCCCTGCATCATTTAACGTTAAACCCATTACGCCAACACTATTGCTGCTGTTGAAACCTGAAGTGGCCTGGTAAAGTTTGTAATCTATATTCTCTGTATATATATAATCACTTTTAGCGGTTATAGTTTGGGCAACACCTTTTGTTGCTATACTTAATGTCAATAACAAGAACAAAGACGAATTCCTCATACAAATTTTTTTGTGGTAAAGCGGTTAAAGTCTTTACTAAGGAATTTGGCTGAAAAAATTAGTTACCGTAAAAAGGCAAAATAATGTTGCTTATTCTGATTAAAGGGATTTAATAGGAATGGAGTGTAATAATAATTAAGTGGCTGATCGGGGGTTCTTTTGGGAAAGAAACTCTAAGATAAATAATGTTTTTTATAAATTCAAGTGCTCAGCCTATTTACAAAAATCTTCTCAGTACCAAGTAAGTTTGCACATAAACGTGTCACTTTTAATTTTATTGTACTTGTATCTTATGTACTATGTTACTTTTATAAGGAGTAGTAATTTGAAGCAAATAAATGCCTGTTATGAAATTTTTATGAACCGGTACAGATTCAACAAGATTTCCAA
>CAXSEB010000366.1:0-2186 GCA_964235805.1 uncultured Chitinophagaceae bacterium
TTTACGTTAAACGCATTGTAAAAAGCGGCAATATTGGATAAAGGGCCATTCACACGATACTGTGCCGGCGAATGTGGATCGGTTAATATTTGTGTACGCAAACTTTCATCCCGTTGTTTTACAAGCCATATTTTAGCATATGAAAGAAAGAAACGCTGATCCGGTGTAAGCCCGTCTATCAGATGATTGCTTTGGCCTTGAGTTGTTTTTTTAAATGCTTCATAGGCTACGGTAACGCCGCACAGGTCACCGATATTTTCACCCAGAGTCAATCTTCCGTTTATATGTAAAGTATCTATGGCAACATATTGACTAAACTGTTTCGCCAACGCATTTCCTTTTTGCTCAAAGTTTTTCTTATCGGTGTTTGTCCACCAGTTGCTAAACTTTCCCATCGCATCAAATTTACTACCCTGATCATCAAACCCATGGCTTATTTCATGGCCCATAACGGTTGCAATGCCGCCATAGTTTACCGCATCGTCTGCATCCTTATCAAAAAAAGGAGCCAGTAGAACACCTGCCGGAAAAACAATCTCATTATTAAGTGAATTAGAGTAGGCGCCTAAAGTGGGAGGCGTCATTTGCCATCTGTCTCTGTCGACAGGCCTGCCCACTTGTTCCATTTCATAACGAAAGTTGAAGGCAGATGCGGCTTTTACATTTTCATAATAGTTTTTACCAATGGTTAAAGCGGTGTAATCACGCCAATTAAGCGGATAGGCAATTTTCCTTCGTAAAGCACTTAATTTTTGTAATGCCTTCTTTTTAGTGGAATCAGTCATCCAACTGCTCTTGTTTATCCGTCCACCAAACGTGGTTATTACGTTTTGTACAAGGTCGTCAACCCGTTTTTTTGCGGCCGCAGTAAAATAGCTTTCAACATATAGTTTGCCTAACGCCTCACCCACCTTACTGTCTAAAACATTTACAACAACTTCGCCACGTGGCCTTATTGCTGTTTGACCGTATAAGGCTGTGGTGTAAAAGTCAAAGTCAGCTTTTACAAAAGGACTGCTTAAGTATGGCGCAGCGTTACCTAACAGTTTTACCTTCAGATAATCTTTCAAGACTTCTAAAGAGGTTTCGGTTAATACAGTATTGAGCGCTGTAAAGAATTCAGGTTGGTAAACTAAGATTTCCGCGGATTGGATGTGGAGCTTTTGAAAAATATCGTTCCATGATACCGAAGGAAACTGCGTTTGCAATTGCTCGATAGTAAAATAATTTATCATCTTTGCAACATCTCTGTTTTCTGTAGCTGTTCTGGCGGCTTTGGCCAAAGCCGTTTCCAATTGAAGTATTGATTGTGCCTTTTCACCGGCTTCTTTCGCAGGCACTCCTGATAACTGTAGTAGTTGCTGCATATAGGCCACAAACTTATTACGGATGCTGACCGATTTTTCATCTGACTTGAAATAGTACGACTTTTCGGGAAGGCCCATGCCACCTTGCTCAAAGACAATTATTTGGTTGTTACTTCTCACAGGATCTGCAATACTCATCATCATAAATAATGGAGATAAATTAACACGCCTGGACAAAAATACTGGCAGGGAGAGAATGCCATTGCTATATTCGGCTACCACTTCCTCAATAATGCCATCTTTGTTTTTTATCGCTTCAATCCGTTTGAGGTCTGCAGCAATAGGTTGCAGGCCTTGCTTTTCAATAAAAGCTGTGTCCACACCGCTGTTGTAAAAGTCCTGCAGCTTTTGTCGGGTGCTTCCCTTTTCATTTTTCTGTGTAGGAAGGGCCACTACTAATTGCTGCAGGCGATCCCTCGTTTGTTTGCGTATGATCCCCATAATTCCCCAAGAGGTTTCCGTAGCCGGAATTTCATTTGCTTTGATCCAGGCGCCGTTGGCATACGAATAAAAATCATCTCCAGGTTTTACGGAATGGTCAATAGTGCTTTGTCCTAAAAAAACCTTTTGCGCATGAACGTTCATTATACCTATAAAAGCAATAGCGGTAATAACAAGCAATGATTTTCTCATAATATTTATTTGGAAGAAGATAAAATATAAATGCCATGAAAGATAGCCTTTGAAACTATGAATTTGATGAAGATAAGTAGTTTCATATAAAAAATCTTAATAGTGAAAACTTGTTAACAGAAAATGGCTTACAACGAACAAGTATTGCCGATGGTGGGGAAGTTGAAAAACCTCCGCCCGGCAACC
>CAXSEB010000367.1:0-2175 GCA_964235805.1 uncultured Chitinophagaceae bacterium
GGGAGTAGTGCAATGAAAATAAAATTGCGAATGATAAAGATGAGCAGCAGGGAAGCTAAAATAAAAATGATCCGTCTAAATGTAAAGCCTGAAAAATGCAAAGCATAATAAATATTAAAAACAGCAATTCCTATTGCGGCAAAAATAATCCCGTCCTTGTGTAAGGCGCTGCCAAAATATAAAAGCGAAGGCAGCAAAAAAGTGCACGCCACAAGTAATTTCTGTTTTAACGGATACACATGTTTAAAAACTCTGAACAAACCGATGCTTCCAAAAAATACCAGGAAATTATAAAGTACTACATTGACATAATAATTTCCCCTGCTAAAAATATCAAGGATTGACAGCAACTTAATTACCAGGTTAATTTTAAGATCATTCCAGTACGAGTTTTGACTCACAAGTACACCGCTGTATCCTTCAGAATAAACTGAGCGAAACATATTAATTAAATATTCCCGGGGATCACTGAAAAGTAATTGGTATTCTTTTAATGCATCAATGTGATAGGCCCAGGTATCAGCGTTAAGCATATATTCACTGATCCTGCCGTTTATTAGGCCAGCAGCAACTTTACAAAAAAAAAGACCGATTATTATTTTATTTCATAACCCAGCATTTTTTGCAAACCTTATTTTAGTAAGCATCCAGCTTAAAAAAAACAACCAGAAAAAAAATAGTAAGTAACTCAACAAGAAATAATTATTGGCGAAAGTTAATTAAATAATAGGATTTAAGTTATACCACATGTTTATAATACTTTAAAGATCATGAGTAGGATCCGAATCGTAAACATTGGCGTTATAATCAATTTCATTTTAATTGATCCATAATAAAAAAAGGCTGTTCCTGTAAATAGGAACAGCCTTTTCTATAAAACATTATCATTAATGTGTTACCTGTACTTTAAATACCTGGCGGTTATTATTTTGCTCAGAAATAATGAGCGCATACACACCAGCAGGCAAGTCATTAACATTAATAGCATTTGTACCATTTAGTAATTGCCTGGTTAATATTAATTGTCCTATGCCATTATACAATCCGCCTTTAACAGTTGCTTTGTAACCAGACAAGTTAACATTGAGAACAGTGTTAGCAGGATTTGGATATATCATCACATTTCTTCCTGTGCAGGCAGCATTCATCGCAAGCACTGTACTGTATTTGCTTTGTCCATTATTGTCAACCATTTTTAAACGATAATATGCCCTTCCTGATGTTGGTTGATGATTATAAGAATAGCCACTGTTATCACCGGTGCCAGGCATAATGCCAATATTGGTAAATCGTCTTCCATCGGTACTATATTCCACCTCAAAACGTTTTAAATTTATTTCTGTAAGGCTATTCCAGTTAAGGCTTATTACACAGTTATGCTGTCTTGCCGTAAATCCAGAAAGAACCACGGGCAAAGTTTGTAGTATTGTCCTATTGGTTTCCTGACATAAGCATTGTTCCTGGTTCAAAGCTGTAAGAGGCCTTATCGCTGCAGTTACTAATTGTCCATTTTCACAAGAAGGTGATGTAGGAATGTTTACATTCATTATTGTTGTAGTATTATCAAGTGCCGCAATACCCGATGGAAGGATGGCTGAAGCAAATGGCGTTGTATTACCTCCACAGAAAAATTCCACCTGATAGCTTGCCGGAGCAGCAGCTACACCACCATTATTAGCAATTGTTATTGTTATATCTGCACTTCCCCCGGCAGAAAAATCGCCAGATACAAGGTCAAGGTCAACAATACTTAGGTCAGGTTTGTCAACGGTAATAATATTTTCACTGCTGCCCACTATTGATTTAGATGAATTAGGACAGGTAAGCGTTCCACAGGAAAGGGCTTCAAAAGTTCTTTCCATCTCACTTAATATATAAAGCTTGCCGCATCCATAATTTACAGCCGCCGCCCTAATATCGAAACTGTAATTAACTGCATTACCAGAGGTGACACCTGCAGGAACTTTTAACTTTACTATCTGTGTTCCGCCAGCACCGTCCATGGGATAACCAATTGCAAGAGTAAGCCCGGTTGCACTTACCAGATTACCGTTATATACAATCCCTGCCGGTAATGTTACCATTATGGTATCACTTGCTGTGGTAGAAGCTCCCGAAGGTGTAATACTTCCAGTAATAGAAGAAGTACCGCAAGTAATACTTGATGGCGATAAG
>CAXSEB010000368.1:0-2173 GCA_964235805.1 uncultured Chitinophagaceae bacterium
CCAGGGTTGATAATGAAGAAATAGAGCAGATAAATATTCTTCAGGCATCTTTTAAAGCCATGCATATTGCGTTAGCTAAATTAAAAAATAAGCCACAATTATTACTGGTAGATGGAAATCGATTTAAAGCGTATGGCGATCTTCCTCATAAATGTGTGATAAAGGGAGATGGCATGTACAGTTCTATTGCTGCTGCAAGCGTGCTTGCAAAAACTTATCGTGATGCATACATGCAAAAGCTGCATAAAAAATATAAAATGTATTCCTGGAAGAACAATAAAGGTTATGGAACTCCCGAGCATCGCACTGCCATTAGCAACCATGGCTTATGTGAGTATCACCGCAAAAGCTTCAACATTTTTGCTGCGCAACTTTTCAACTTAATGGAAGATGACCTGCCTGAAGCTATAGAATAATTTGTTGCTTACTATCTCCTTTAAAAAAATCAGTGAACGTATTAAACTTTACAGCAAACTTCCTGTCTGTATAATTGAAACAAAATACATAACTCTAAAAACATTTTTATGAAAAGAAAAGTCCTGATAATTGCTATCATTTTATTTGGAACAGGTATTAGTGTAAATGCACAGATGAAGGTAAGATCACATCACCAAAGGCATCGGATAGCGCAAGGCGTAAAGAGCGGTGAACTTACCAAGGCTGAAAGAAAAAATCTTAAAGAAGATCAAAAAGAAATTCGTGAGGATGAAAAACTGGCAAAATCAGATGGTAAGGTTACTGCCGGCGAAAGACGCATTATAACAAAAGAAGAAAACCAGGAAAGCCGCGAAATTTATAGAAAGAAACATAACAGGCGTGAAAGACATTAATGACTGTTGTTAACTGAAACCCTTATATCAACTGTACAAGGGTTTTTGTTATTACGGCTGTTACTTCCAATCCCCTGCTCCCTGCCTTGTAATAAGCCACTCATCAGAGGTACAATCAACAATGGTAGATGGAATCATTCCTCCCATTCCTCCGTTAATTACAATATCAACCTGGGTTTTAAACTTATCAAAAATTATTTCCGGATTTGTATACTCTTCAACCATATCTCCAGGTAGCGTTGTACTAAGAATAGGATTTCCTAAAGTTTGTAAAATGCTATGGCAAATTATGTTATCAGGAATACGTAAACCAACAGTATCTTTTTTACTTTTAAGAATTTTAGGTACTTGTTTACTTGCAGGTAATATAAAAGTGTAAGGACCGGGTAAATAATTTTTAAGCATCCGGTACAAAGGCGTGTCAATACTTTTTGTGTAATCACTTAAATGGCTCAGATCTTTACAAATGAAAGAAAGCTGAACTTTTGCCGGATCAACAGTTTTAATTTTACATATTCGCTCAATAGCTTTGTGATTGGCAATGTCGCAGCCAAGCCCGTAAATTGTATCCGTTGGATAAATAATAACTCCGCCATTTTTAAGGCATTCTGCGATTGTATTAAGCAGGCGGGGTTGCGGGTTTTGAGGATGCAAATTAAGCAGCATATTTTAAGTTCGGGTGATTGAATACAACGACAGTTTTGGTTGTGTTACCAGATTTCATTTTGAATTACACTATAACTTTTGGGAAAACGATTTAACCAACTGCAATCTCCATGTTCTTATAAAGAGATTTTTCCTAGTCTCGTTCTATCTATTTTGTGATGCACGCTCAAATAAAATTTATTGCTTCCTGTAAAGTATGTTTAGCTTGTTTTACAGTTTCTTCCTGGCTTGTAAACACCTAGCTTAGGCTTAAGAGACTTAAGTTTCAGCTTCTTTTCATTCCTTCCAATTCCTTTTGCATCCTGAACATTTCATCTCTTAACCTTGCAGCTTCCATAAAATCAAGATCACGGGCGGCTTTTTCCATTTGCCTTTTAATTTGAGTAATGGCTTTTTCTACCTGGGGGATGGTTTTACCCTGCCCATAACTTGCCTGGTCTTCTGCCGCTACGGTTACCAATTCTTCCACTGCATAAGGAGATCTTTCATCATAGCCCTTTATATCCAGCACGGACGTTTGTCCCATAATTTGCTCGATAGATTTAATAATAGTAGTTGGTGTTATATTGTGCTCAATATTATAAGTGATCTGTTTTTCTCTTCTTCGTGTAGTTTCATCAATCGTTTTTTGCATGCTTTCAGTAATGGTATCAGCATAAAATATTACCAAGCCATCA
>CAXSEB010000369.1:0-2172 GCA_964235805.1 uncultured Chitinophagaceae bacterium
TGTATGTTATAAAGGAAATTCTCTTTCTTACCAGATTGCAAAACGCCTTATTAAAATAAAATATATAAGCCTTGTGAACCTGATTATGGATAAAGAAGTGGTGAAAGAATTAATACAGGATGAACTAACCGTTGAAAACTTAACTAAAGAACTCAATTTAATTTTGCATGACGCATCAAGGGTTGAAGCTATTGAGAGAGATTATGCTGCTTTAAAAAACTTATTACAATATGGCGGAGATGCATCATTTAATGCTGCTGCATCTGTTTATAAATTTGTTACCACTTAATGCCTTAGCAACTTTATGGCAATTATAATAAGAGCTAACAAAAATAATAAAATCGATATCCTGTTTATGCCATGCATATAACCTATCCATTTGCTGTGTGGCCGGTTCGGATCTTTCTTTTTTAAGTAAAGATATTCAGCTATCTGGCTCCAGACTCCCATGTGTAATTTTTGTTCTTTAAATAATCATTAACTTATACCGGAAACCTATGTTGTAATTTAAACCGTAATTTATACCATCTAATTTAGAGTTCACAAAACATAATTATAAGAAAATGAAAAATATTTTAACTGCGTTGATATCCTTTTTAATTGTTGCCTCAGGTTGTGCACAAAAATCGACCGAGAAGTTTGCTGTAACTAAAACAGATGCTGAATGGAAAAAGCAATTAACACCTGAACAGTACCAGGTAAGCCGCAGGCAAGGCACTGAAAGTCCCTTTAGCGGAAAGTATTGGGATAACCACGAAAAAGGGATTTACAAATGCGTAGATTGCGGCCAGGAGGTTTTTTCCTCAGATACAAAGTTTGAAAGTGGCACCGGATGGCCAAGCTTTTGGCAACCATTAAAAAAGCAAAATATCGTTGAAGCAACAGATAATGCTTTTGGCATGGATAGAACCGAGGTGCATTGCAGCAAATGTGGCGGCCACCTTGGCCATGTATTCAACGATGGCCCAAAACCTACCGGTTTGCGCTATTGTATAAATTCTGCGTCGCTTGCCTTTGAAAAGAAAAAGTAACTGCCAATATCAATAAGCCTTATTCCATTAAATTGAAGGTTATTAATAAGGTGGTTCCAAATAGTGAAAGCAAACCCGTAAGAAAAGAAATATCTGCAACATTCTCAAGCCAGCTCCTTTTTGTACCGTTGTTGATTCGTATGCTTAAGAAAGACAGAATTGTAGCCAGCATAAATAGAAACATTGCTACAATAGTAAATTCATCAACCAGCGTTTTTTGCTCGAGCTTTAAAAGCTTAAGAGAAGTAAGAACAATAAAGCAAATGCCCAACAAGTTGGATGAAGCATTAAGGATATGCGGCGACGTGTTCTTATTGTCAATCATTAAAAACAATTAACCAGCTACTACAATTGGCTCAATCATCTAATTTTAAAACGGCTAAAAAGGCCTCCTGTGGCACTTCTACGTTACCAATTTGTTTCATGCGCTTTTTTCCTTCTTTTTGTTTTTCCAGAAGTTTACGCTTGCGGCTGATATCACCGCCATAACATTTAGCAGTAAACTCTTTTCTTATAGCGCTGCTATTTTCAAGGGCAACAACCTTTGCACCAATAGCTGCTTGTATTGCAATTTGAAATTGCTGCCGCGGCACAAGCTCTTTTAGTTTTTCGCAAAGCTTGCGGCCAAATTCCTGTGAGCGGCTGCGATGTATTAATGCACTTAATGCATCAACTTTATCGCCGTTTAATAAGATGTCCATTTTTACAATGTCACTTTCCCGCCAGCCAATCGGGTGATAATCAAACGAAGCATAACCTCTTGTTAAGCTTTTTAACCTGTCATAAAAATCAAAAACAATTTCAGTTAATGGCATTTCAAAGCTAAGCTCAACTCTTGTTGGTGTAAGATATTGCTGATGAGTAAGATTTCCTCTTTTGTTGATACATAGCGTCATGATGTTGCCAATGTAATCTGCCGTGGTTATTATCTGTGCTTTTATAAAGGGTTCTTCAATCTTTTCAATCCGGCTTGGGTCAGGCATTTGAGTAGGATTGTTCACCATTATTTTTTCACCTCTTGTTGTGTAGGCAACAAAGCTTACGTTCGGCACTGTGGTTATCACAGTCTGGTTAAATTCTCTTTCTAATCTTTCCTGTATTATCTCCATGTGCAGCATTCCTAAAAAGCCGCACCTGAAAC
>CAXSEB010000370.1:0-2158 GCA_964235805.1 uncultured Chitinophagaceae bacterium
AGTGCCGACGGAAGTAACAAAAGTTTGTTTGATGTAATAAATAAGCATAAGGACAATGAAAAATTTCTTTATCCTTGTTCACAAGCTTTTGACAGCGAAATTACTAATTGGTTAAAGGCGCACAATTGCGGTTATGCTACCCCGGTATTGTACAAAATCATTAGTAATGATATTAAAGATGTAATTGCTAAAAACTTTGATGTTATTTGTTTCTTTACCCCGGGAGGAGTTAGAAGCCTGATAGAAAATTTCCCCGATTTTAATCAGAATGGCACCAAGATAGGTGCCTTTGGCGCCAATACATTTAAAGCGGCAGAAGAAGCCGGATTGACTTTAGATATAAAAGCACCGCAACCCCTTGCCCCAAGTATGGTAAGTGCTTTAGAATTATATCTTAATTCCATGAAAAAAAGATAGCTTCCCTTTACAGTTTTCGAATAATCTTTACTTTTTTATTACTACCCTTGAGGTTATTGCAACTTGCTTCAAAAGATTAATTGAAACCAATCTGCCTAATTGAAATCAATAAGAAATGTGGATTAGTTTTTTTGATAAAAGCCCTGTGATGGTAATCGTAAAAAAAGCCCCGTTGTCCCGGGCTTTTAAAAAATTTTCTGATATTGTTTACAACTTATTGAATTTTCTTATAACCAAATCATTGTTCAACTTGATCTTGATCACATACATTCCAGAACTAAAATTGGCTGTATTAACATTCATGTAATTTGCACCTTCATTTAAATTAAAAGTTCTTATATACACAGACTTTCCATTCATATCGTTTAAGCTGATGGCAGCTTTATCTATTTTATCAGATGTAATATTTAACCGCAATACATCATGTACAGGATTCGGATATAGTGCCACATCTACCCCTTCGTTTCTAACATTTTTTATAGTACTAAACTTTTCTACATTGTCTTGATCTACAATTCTTAAACGATAGTAATTTATTCCACGGGTGGGACTATAGTCAATAAAGGAATAATGCTGGGTATTGTTGCTGTTGCCGGCGGCCTTTATCTGCCCAATTGAATAATAATTACGTCCATTAATACTCCGCTCAATTACAAAATTGCGAGTATTAATTTCCTTGGTAGTACTCCATGTTATAGTATTTACTTTGCCTGTGCGTTGTGCGTTAAATGAAAGCAAACCAACTGGAAGAGGTATCGAATGTCCTATTGCAGTAGTAGCTGTTCCACCACTGAAACTGGTAATTCCATTAAACTGGGCATAGAGAATGCCATTTATAGTAGCTCCTGATGAATTTGCATCGGCTAAAGGGATAGCATTTAAAACACCATTAGGTGTTACTGTAGCATTAGATGGAACAAATACATCAGAAACTGTTTTGAACCAACCAAACCCTGCATCCTCACTACCGGGATTAGCAGCAAGGAAGTTATTTTTGGCAACAATGATTGAATCTAATTCCCTTTGAGAATAGAAGAATCTCACGTTAACAGAACCAGTAAACGAAGCGCCATTTAAGTCCACATCCCAATACCGCTGCATCGTATAAGTGGCTTTGAGATTTACAGGGTCTTCTGCCGCAAACCATTTGCGGTCAATGGTAAGCCGGGCTGTTGCCTGTGCTTTGGCTGCCACATTTGCACCTGTTTGAGTAGGATCCCATTGTACCCCAAACAAATATCTTGCGCTATTTGCATAAGTGTAATAGGTCCATCCGTCTGCATCAATGCATTGTGTTATAGATGGAGAAAGAGAAGCTCCAGTTTCAGTACCACCGGCTAAAGCCACATTACCTTCTACTGTTTTAGGGCTTACAAAAAAGCTGTCAATTGCTACCATGTTACCAAATAAACTAAAAGCATCAAATGCAAATTGTACTGTTTGTCCGGCATAGTTTCCAATGTCAAAAGTATATAATTTCCATTCTGGAAAAGAAGTACTTACCTGTTCCTGTGTTGGAGTAAGTGTTGAATCTACTCTTGTTACTACCCCAAGCCTTGTGAATGTGTTACCCCCATCAGAAGTAATGCTTACGGCTACACTATCGGCGGTACCAAAGTATTGAGCATCTTGTGTAAAATAAAATCCGGCAATATAACCGCAATTATTATTAGCATTCGCTGGTATATTGATACAATTGCTTTTTAACCTTGACACAGTACCGGTAAAAATTCAAAACTGT
>CAXSEB010000371.1:0-2155 GCA_964235805.1 uncultured Chitinophagaceae bacterium
CTTGTATGCGCTTTAATTTTTCCTTTAAGCTGGCTTAATTGCAACGAACCTCCCGAAGTTTCAAGCTTAATATTTCCGGCACAATTGTTTGCCTCAATGTTTCCTCCGCTGGTTTCCAAATCCATTTCATTGTTACAGTTAACAAGCTGGATATTACCGCCGGAAGTTCTTCCTTTAATGTTGCCGCTAACATCGTCTAATTTAAGATTTCCACCACTGGTTGTAAAGTTTTGTTTACCGGATAATTGTTGTAAAACAATGTTGCCACCACTTGTAGTAAGTTCAGTAGAAACATTCGCCGGAACATAGATCCTGAAAGAGATACTAAGCGATCTTTTCCAGTCCATGTTTTGGCGTTTAGATTTTGCGATTGCAGTTAGCATATTATTTTCTGCCGAAATATTGTAAGTATAGTTTTCATCAAGCCTTTTTTGTATTTCATCCTTTGACAAGTTATCTCTGTTGTTATTTTCATCAACATAAACTTCAATTCTTGCTTCTGACGACACGCCATATACCGAAATATTTCCTCCACTAGTTTGTGCCAATACACTTTTAACAGACGCCTCAGATAATGACTTGGTAAAAAATGGCTCTTTATTATTTCCATTTTGAGAGAAAGAATAAAATGCCTGCAAACTGATAATTGCAACGAAGAATAATTTTTTCATGATAATTTTTTGTTTTGTGAAAATAATATATGTTGTACCTCAAAGTAAACCGTACAACGCTTCACTAATAAAAAAGTTACTGTTATTGTTTTATAATAATAATTGATTCTATTTTGTTTCATTAACAAGATGTGCCTGTTCCAATATAATGCCGTTAAGTTATGATTTGGTTATTAAGTGTTTATGCAAGTTTATTCGTCGACACACTGTACGGTTTTGATACGATGTGTGTCCGCTTTTGAAGAGTCGGTTTAAATGAGTTTCTCCACATTTAGTATTACCATTAATGATATTGATAAATTGCTTAAAGAGTAAAAACAGTCTGGTAACATATGAAGATATTTCAACAAACACTTCAACTAAAAGAAAGAACAAGAGGATTTCATTTAATAACGTCCGAGGTGATACAAAAACTTCCGCAGTTAAGGGAAATAAAAATAGGTATTTGTCATGTATTCATTCAGCATACTTCCGCTTCACTAACATTAAATGAGAATGCGGATCCAACTGTAAGAATAGATTTTGAAATGTTCTTTAGCAAAGCAGTTCCGGAAAATGATCCGATGTATTTACACAATACTGAAGGTTCAGATGATATGCCTGCGCATTTAAAAGCTGCACTGCTGGGCAGTTCTGTGTCAATACCGGTAAGCAACGGAAGGTTGCTGCTTGGCACATGGCAAGGTATTTATTTATGTGAGCATCGTAATTATGGAGAAAGAAGGAATCTGGTTATTACTGTCTGGGGTGAGTAAGAGGTTTTCCATAAAGACGAAAACTTTGTCTTGTATCATAACAGTTAATGGCAGGTTAATGATTTATATTGATTTAAAGAAATCATTTGGATGTTGACTCTCCTAAAGCTGCATCCAACGTTGGATACAAAAAAGTGAACCCTTCTTTTTTAATCTTTTCACAACTGACCGTTGCACTTTTTAAAATCTCTATACTCTTCTTTCCCAAAACTAATTTTAATATAAAGGCCGGTACATACACAGGTATATAAAAAGATTTGCGCAGCAGGTCAGCAGTTGTTGTAATTAATTTTTTGTTGGTTACAGGTTGCGGCGAAACAGCATTGTAGCTTCCCGATAATCTTTCATTTTCTATGGCATAAATAAACATCCTGCTCACATCGTCTATATGTATCCAACTGATTACTTGGTTCCCATTGCCTAATATTGCGGCAATTCCAAAACGTAATGGTCTCTTGAATTCTGCAAATGCGCCGCCTTCATTACTTAGTACAATCCCCAATCTTAATTTAACAAGCCGTTTTTCCAAACTTGTTACCGGTTCAATACTATCTTCCCAAAGCCTGCAGGTGTTGCCAAGAAAGCCTGTATCCGGTGCATCCTGTTCAGTAAAGCCATTCCGGTTTTGCAAACCATCTTTAAGATCTTCGCCATACCAACCGATAGCTGAAGCTGATATTACTGCCTTTACTTTATTATTGGTTTGCTGTAATGCTTTCACCAAAAGTT
>CAXSEB010000372.1:0-2150 GCA_964235805.1 uncultured Chitinophagaceae bacterium
AGAATTATTATTAGTTTTTTCATCTGATATAAATTAATGTCGCATTAATAAAAATTAGCAAGTTATTGTTATGCTATTAGTTAATGCTTAAAACAAGGTTCATCTTAGAAGCCATTTTAAAGCTTAAGGATAAACCTCCTTCTTTCACCTACCTGTTCTTGTAGTGCCAAAGCCGGGACTTAAATGCAGCCATATCTTTCTTAGAAAATTCTTTAGTGCTTTTCAGCGCTTTGATGGCTTTTTGCTGGGCGTGTATCGCTTTTGATTTATTGTTTGCACGCCAATACCATTCTGCCATTTTGTTATAAGGCTTTGCATAATCAGAAGCATCGGGATAAGGTTTTTTATTAATTCGTGCCTGGTAAGCTTTAGCAGCTAAACGGTAAATTTTTGCTGAAAGGATAAATTTGTCTGAGTAATACCTGACAGAATAAATAATTGCCTCATAGGGAGGATAATCATAGTTAGGTGTCTTCAGCACCTCTTTACCATACTTATAGGCTTTATTCGGATTTGTTTTGAGTAATGCAGAAAAGGTATAAGAAGAAATACGGGGCGCATATTTCAGCTTTGGTTCCTTTGTAACCATTTCATTAATTAATAAAAGGGCTGAATCCGGTTTTCCAATATAATCATACTTGTTAGCATTGCCCATATACCTGTTCAATACATCACGTGCTGAAAATTCCAACTCCTCTATACGCCTTTTCTCCTTACGTTTTGCTAATGCTTCTTTTACATTCCAGGTATTGTTCACCACTTGTAGCAAAACGTCATCAAGCTCTTTAATTTGTCCGATCCAGGCTATCCTACCTTCCGCATTCACCACAAAAGAAGTAGGGATGCCTTCCTCTCCTGAAGCATAAAGCCAGCCGGTCGCCATAAAATTGCTATCTTCTGCCGCCACATGGTAATCCATCTGTTTGCCCATACTGTCAACAAAAGCTTTTACTTTCTCTATAGAAGGGGTTTCCTTTTTATGGATATTTTCATAGACATTAATACCTAAAAAGGTGATCCTTTCGTTGTATTCACGGGCTAAGGCGGATAGATGGGGCATGGCTGCAATACAAGGTTTACACCAGGTTGCCCAGAACTCTACCACATAAGCTTTTCCTTTTTCGAATCGTTGAACCGGTGTACCTTTTATCCACTCACGCACACGCAGCAGCGGTGCAGAATCACCAAAGTCCAGCGAAATAGGATGGTCATTTTGTGCATGGGTGGTAACTGCCATGCATATCAGTAATAACAGTAAATTCAATCGCATAAACATGTTGAATGCTTTTTATTGCTTTGTTCTTATTTTAAACGTTGCTCTAAAAGAATCTGCCGAACATCGTTTTACTTCTATTGTAATTGAATTCTGGAAATTTAGGACATGAAAACTGCGAAACATAGGTTGTTTACCTTTAGATACAATCTTACAAAGCTGCAGTGCACGCTAATAGCTACACTGCAGCAATAAATAAAACAAATTACGTAATTATGGACAAACTACCCAACAGGAGCAATTTCCGGTACTTTTATGATAACTACAATGGCCGGAAACCCAGTTATTAACGCCACATAATATTTGACAGGAGAGATTGCAGGCAGGAGCAGGACCACAGGAACCGATGTCTCCGCTACCCGCCATAATGTTTTTCATCTCCGCCCTGCTCAACTTTCCTTTAATGTTGGCAAGGCTCATTCTTTTTGTTTGCATTTTTTAAATTTTAAAGTTAAGAAAAATTGTTTGTGCCTTAGCTTTTAGCATCAAAGGCGTTGGCTGTTTGGCAGCCTGTTGTTTGCAACCAACAGGCGTAAGCATCCAAACAGATCTTTTACCTGTTGCTTATTCAAGTAAAAAATATTGTAAGTCCTCAATGCTATAGGCATCAGGGAGTTGGTGTCCATTGTTAACTACTTTATAGAAGACTATATACTAAATGCCCCATTGTGATGCTTAGAACAAGTTTTATTTTAATATGCTATTTAACGACTTACGAAGCATAATCGCACTCAAATTTTTTGCAATAATTTTGCCATTAGTATCCAACAATATATTAGAAGGAATAGAATTTACACCATAACTCTTGGCTATTTTATTCTGCCAAAAGTTAAGATCTGATAGCTGTGGCCATGGTAAAGTGTCTTTCTTAATAGCA
>CAXSEB010000373.1:0-2125 GCA_964235805.1 uncultured Chitinophagaceae bacterium
TTTATAATAAGCGGATCAACAAATAAATTATGCTCCTGCATATTTACACACCATCTTTCTGCACGGCGGCAAACACAACGAGCCACATGAGTTGTGGATACAGCAACGTGGCCCACTGGCAAAATAAAAAACTTCATCTCTGGTAATGCATCATTCATTACATCGATTTCTTTTTCCAATAGTTCCACATCAGTTTCTTTAAGGTCCGGAAGTTTCATTTTTGGTTCCTTATCAGGGTCACAGGCAAGTGAGGAGCCAATTGTGAAGAGCCTGTCTTGTATCTCTTTTAAAATAAATTTTGAATGATCATCATTACAATTATCATATACCAAACCAATATAAGAATTGAGCTCATCGATTGTTCCGTAAGTTTCAATGCGAATATTACTTTTTGATACTTTAGTTCCGCCAATCAAACTCGTCTTACCAAGGTCACCTGTTTTTGTATAGATTTTAAACGCCATAGTTTGTGCTTTGTATAAACAATTACAACCTCTGAAGATTAATAAAGTTTAAAATCTAAAAATAAATTTTATGGATTTACAAACAAAGATATTGATTTGCGAAGCAGGGCGTACTGTGTTTGCAATTAGTTCCGGTAGCTTTATCGGTTATTGTTACAGAAAATCTAATTACCGGATATCAAGGATATGTAAAGAGAGAATGCTCCTTTAAAATCAGCAGTACAAAATTTAACAGTATCTAAAACCATCAGGTTGTTACTAAACTTTCTTTGGGAGTTGGGGTATCACTTTCAATTACACCATCTTTAAGCCTGATAACGCGGTGTGCAAAATGCGCAATATCTTCTTCATGTGTTACCAAAATTACCGTGTTTCCGGCGTCGTGTATTTTGCCAAATATCTCCATTATTTCAACTGATGTTTTAGAATCCAGGTTCCCTGTAGGTTCATCAGCAAGTATTATGGATGGGGTATTTACCAGCGCCCTTGCAATGGCAACTCTTTGGCCCTGTCCGCCGGAAAGTTCATTAGGCTTGTGATGGCTTCTTTCCTGCAACCCAACCCTGTTCAGCATTTCAAGCGACTGTTGTATTCTTAATTTTTTCGATGTGCCATTATATACAAGAGGTAAGGCAACATTTTCTGCAGCGCTTAATCTTGGTAACAAATTGAATTGCTGAAATACAAAACCGATTTCTTTATTCCTTACGGATGCAAGATCGTTATCAGGCATTTTACTTACATCTTTTCCATTTAAAATATAAACCCCGCTCGTTGGAGAATCAAGACAGCCTAAAATGTTCATCAGCGTTGATTTTCCGCTACCGCTCGGCCCCATCAGCGCTACATATTCGTTCTTATAAATATCAAGAGAAATACCTTTAAGCACCTGCAGTTCCTGCTTGCCCATGTAGTAATTCTTATAAATATTTTGTAAACGTAATATCGGGTCCATAGATGGTTGGTCGTTGTTAGTTGATCGTTGTTGATTGTTCGTTGGCCGGTGTTCGTAGTTTTAACATCTTAAATCTTACAATTAATTCCTTTTGGCAATCTACTTCTTAATCACTTTTGGTACTTTGAAGAACTGCCTATCATGATGAGGAACATTTGATAAAGCTTCGTTAGTTGTAACACTTCCCGTTACTTCATCTTCTCTAAAAACATTTACATTATCGCTCATGTGTAATAATGGTTCTACTCCGTTTGTGTCAAGTTCATTTAATTTTTCAATGAAAGTTATCATTTTTTGAAGATCAAGTTTTATATCTTCCTTTTCATGCGCTTCAAATTTCAGCCTGGCCAGTTGAGCAATATTATCTATAAGTTCATCATTAACTTCCATTAAACAAATATAACGGTATCAGGTGATAATTATTAATGGGTAATTGTCTCTCAGTCTTACTTTCAATTCACAATTGCCAACTACCTATTAGCTTCTTATCTTCGCCATGTTATGAATAAACAGCGGGAAATTGTAATGAGCGGCATTCGGCCAACAGGCTTTCTTCACCTCGGAAATTACTTTGGTGCTATAAAAAATTATGTGCGTATGCAAGATGATTACGATTGCTTCTTTATGGTCGCTGATCTGCATTCGTTAACAACGCATCCTGATACAAAAGGCCTGAAAGCTAATGTTCACAGGGTTTTAGCAGAAA
>CAXSEB010000374.1:0-2121 GCA_964235805.1 uncultured Chitinophagaceae bacterium
AACGCTGATTGCCGGGAGTTGTTCAAATCTTATCCGGATTATTATTATAAAGTTGGCTACAATCCTCCGTGGATCGGCTATTTTGTTATTAGGGAACGTGTAGTTGTAGGTGTAGGCGGGTTCACCGGCAAACCAACACATGGCAGGGTAGAAATTGCCTATGGAACGTTTAAACACTACGAAGGCCAGGGCATAGCATCGTTCACGTGCAAGCAATTAATCTCTATAGCTAAAACAACTGATCCAAAACTTATAATTACTGCAAAAACATCTCCCGAACATTGTGCTTCAACAAAAATTTTACAACGAAACGGTTTTGAATTTACGCGGATGGTACAGGACGAAGGGATTGGTGATGCGTGGGAGTGGGTTTATAGAAGCAATGAATAGTAATCAATAAAGCCTCCATTGTATTTTCCTTTTTATAATCTTTCACTAACTTCTTCCACATCAAGTGTTGCAAAAAAAATTTTAAAGAAATGATTACAATTGGCAAAGCGCATTTGCGTTATAAAGAAGCAGGTGATTGTAATGGGAGTGTTAATTATTCCGGTAAGTAAATAATAACTTTATAAAATGATTAAAAAATTAAGGTGTGTAGCAATTGCTCTTTTATTTATTCCCCTGGCGGGATTGGCGCAGCAAAAAGATACTCTTATTAATAAATTAGATAGTCTTAACAGGAAAACTGATAGCGCCGGTAAACAGGTCAACAATATCAACCCGGCCTCATATAATGAAGCTACCCAAATAACCTTTAAAAATTATTTTGTACTGCTTGGCAGTGATCTGAAACAGGAGTTTACCAAGCCTTTTCACATGACCCGGAGAGATTGGCTGAACCTGGGAAAGTTTGCTGCAGTGGCAACAGCCGTAAGTTTCGCAGACGAACCTATACAAAAGTTTAGCGTTAAGCTGATGCGCAATAAACCTGCCCTTCAGAATATCAGCAGCTATACTACAAAGTTTGGCAGCACGTATGAAACCTATACGTTGGCATCATTTGCAGCTTATGGGTTGATCTTTAAAAAGCCGAAAATGATCAATACAACTTTGCTTGCCACACAGGCTTATATAACAGGCGCCGCCTTAGAAGGAGTAGTTAAATTTTTATCTGGCCGAACAAGGCCCTCTGCTTATGCTCCCAATGAAGAAGCCGAGCCAAAGTTTGGCGGGCCTTTTTCAAAAGGTTCAAAAAATGCAAACGGAAGTAAGCAATATAGCTCGTTTCCATCCGGGCATACAACTGTTGCTTTTGCTGCAGCCACTGTGTTTGCCAAAGAATATAAAGACAAAGTTTATGTGCCCGTTGTTGCATACAGCGCAGCAACGCTGATAGGCTTAAGCAGGATAACAGAAAACAAACACTGGGCAACCGATGTGCTAACAGGAGCGGTTATTGGTTATATGGCTGGCAAAAATGTTGTAAACAATTATCACCGCTATGCAAAGCTTAAAGGCCAGCGGCAAAATAAAAATATGGTATCATTAAATCTTCAATATTATAACAGGCAGGTAATACCCGCAGTTGTCTACAAGTTTAAGTAGAATGCAAATCAATGGTAAAGGTAGAATTTAAACCTTCGACTCAGCGCATCATGTTTGCCAATAAAATGTATTTCATCTTTTATCTTCCGCATCTATAAACTTTTATATGGCTGTTATCATTAACTATGAAGATCAGTACTTGCAAAGCTTTCAGCGGCTTAACCTTGAATGGCTGCAAAAGTTTGATCTTGTAGAGTCGCATGATCTTGAAATTCTTTATCATCCAAAACAAAATGTAATTGATCGTGGAGGTTTTATATTCCTGTTAAAAGATATGAATACAATTATTGGCAGCGCAGGCATTTTAAAGATAAATGAGAAGGAATATGAGCTTATCAAAATGGCTGTTACACCGGCACATCGGGGCAAAAAGCTTGGCGACATGCTCCTGGAAAAATGCATCGCCAAGGCAAAAGAGTTAAAAGCTTCAAGAATAATTTTATTCTCTAACAGTAACCTGCAAACGGCTATCAGTCTTTATGAAAGATTTGGTTTTAAACATATGGAAGTAATAGATGCGCCTTTTGAAACCGCAGATATAAAAATGGAATTGGCGTTATAGTAGCTGATGAT
>CAXSEB010000375.1:0-2113 GCA_964235805.1 uncultured Chitinophagaceae bacterium
TATGATCAGGGCATTCGCTGCATTGGCAACATCAGGGGCACCTAATCAGGCTGCATTGGCAACTGGTATTTCTGAAGCATTGATCAACACAGCTTTAGGTATTTTTACATCAACTTTGGCCGTTATTGCTTACAACTATTTTACGTCTAAAATTGATACTTTAACCTATGCTATTGATGAAACAGGTTTCAGTATTGTTCAAACTTATGCAGCTTCCCATAAAAATAATCGTTAATTTTTATCGTTAATATATCTGCAATTGTTTGTTCATATTTTTAACCGATTATTTAAATAAAGCAATTATGCCAAGAGCTCATATAAAAAGAAAAAGTACCGCAATCGATATGACAGCGATGTGCGATATGGCTTTCCTTTTGCTTACCTTTTTTATTCTTACTTCTAAACCTAAAACAGAAGATCTTGTTCCGGTGGATATTCCCGGATCTTCTGTGCTAATTAAATTACCGGATGATGTAGCAACCCTTACAATTGGACAAGGAAAGGTTTTCTTTAGTATTGAAGGTGAAGCAATAAAGGCACAAACATTAGAAAATGTTGGTCAAAAATATAATATAACTTTTACGCCTACTGAAAAAGCATTGTTTTCTCGATTGCCGTCCTTTGGTGTGCCAATTGCAAGCATGAAACAGTTTCTGGATATGGATCCGGAAAAACGTAAGGCATTAAAACAACCGGGAATACCTACAGATTCTGTTAGTAATGAATTGTTTAATTGGGTTCGTGAAGCTCGGGTTTCAGCAAAAGCTTTAGTTAACAAAGATTTAAGAATTGGTATAAAAGGGGACAGCAAAGAAGAATATCCTACTATCAAAAAAATAATTGCAATATTGCAAAAACAAAAAGTGAACAAATTTAGCCTGATTACTTCATTAAGGGCTGCAAAATAATTTAAACTTAAATAAAATGGCAGAATTAGATACCTCCGGGGGTGGCAAGAAAGGCGGAGGAAAAGTAAGGAGTAAAAAGGCATCCACCCGTGTTGATTTAACAGCCATGGTGGATTTGGCGTTCTTATTGATTACGTTTTTTATGCTCACTACTACCTTGGCAAAACCACAGGCAATGGATTTAGGTATGCCGGATAAGGATGATATAAAAAAAGACCAGTTACCTGTTCCTGCCTCTCGTACAATGTCCGTGTTATTGGGCAGTAAGGATAAGCTGGAATGGTTTGTTGGCGAACCAGGAAAAGTAGCACCTAATATTGATAATTACGGGAAAAATGGTATTCGTAAAGCATTATTGGATAATGCTACACGGATCAAACAGCAATCTGGCGGAAAGGAAATGATTGTGTTAATTAAGCCTTCTGATAAATCTGATTATAAAAATTTGGTAGATATGTTAGATGAGCTTAAGATTGCTAATGTGCAAATTTACGCAATTGTAGATATTACATCTCCGGAGATCGAATCGTTGAAACGAGACGGCCTTTACTAATATGTGTAATAAAGGTAGAATTAAGTAGTTATAAAATTAAATTATAAATTTAAACAACCATGGCAAGATTAGATATATTGGATCCGGAATGGATTGAGGTTGTTTTTAGTGGGCGTAACAAGGCTTACGGAGCTTATGTGCTTCGTAAAGAAAATGCAAAAACATCAGTAAGGGCTTTAATTATTGCCAGTACTTTGTTCCTGCTTGCTATTGCGATGCCTACTATTATCAACAAAATTAAAGGCTTTATCCCTAAGGCTGATGAGAAAGTAAAAATGCAGGATGTGGTGTTAATTCCACCGCCGCCTGTTGACATGACCAAACCACCACCGCCGCCACCTAAGGTTGAGCCGCCAAAACCAAAAGTTGATCAAGTGCGTTTTCCCCCTCCTGTGGTTAAGCCGGATAATGAAGTAAAAGAAAAAGACCCACCAACGGTAAAAGAACTGGAAGTAAAAGACCCGGGACAAAAAGATTTAAAGGGCGACCCAAATGCTGACATTCGTATTGATGAAGCAGTGGGCAAATCAGATGTAAAAGAAGCTGTAGTTGAAGAAAATACCAATGCGATTGTTAGTTTTGCGGCGGTTGAAAAATTGCCTTCTTTTCCAGGTGGTGAGGCTGCTTTTGGTAATTATTTAAGCAAGAATAT
>CAXSEB010000376.1:0-2100 GCA_964235805.1 uncultured Chitinophagaceae bacterium
TTGGCATTTTGCTTTTATTGCCCTGCCTGTTAATTATATCCAACATATCTTCGGTTATGTAAACTGTTATAAGTTTGGGGTCAGCCCTTGTTGACCTTTCTGTCTTCCCTCTTTCGAAAAATATGTAATCGTCCTGAATATTTTTGTACTTTAAGTAAACCATATCCTTCACATTCATGCCATTCGCATAATAACAAAATAACCAGTAGTCTTTGGCTTTGCTTTGCAATTCACTTACCGGTTCGTAATAATAAATCATCTTAACATCATCTATACTTAGTGCCTTTTTTATGTTTCGTGAGTTAGGGATTTGATATTTTCTCCTGCCAAATGGATAACATTTCTCTCTTTTGATAATGCCTGTTTCAATCGCTTCATTAAAAATTGTTCTAAGAGGCCGGAGTACAATACCTACTGAAGTTTTAGTCACATTTTTTCCAAGCATCCATTGCTCATACTGATACAAGTAACCAGGTGTTATTTCTGTGAACAATGAGTTGCCTCTAAACAACTTTAGTGACCGATAAGAACGCAAATAATTGATTGCACTTCCAATACGACCTTGCTGAAGTAGTTGTTTGATATAGGATAGAAACACAATAGAAATCGATCCTTCGCGAGAATGATCTTCGTGAAAAATGGAAAACCTTTTCATAAAGGGAGAAAAGTCAAATTCACTTCTTGTAACCGGCTGAACTTCTTGCTTTGTTGCTTCAAATTTGAAGCAAGAATTACTTTTTATAAAATCATTCTCAAATTCCTTAAAATTAAAAGGAGAAAGCTCTTGTATAAAAGTTTCTGATGCTCTTTTAACTTCTTTTAATTTATCTCTCACTAATTGCAATTCATTACTTATTCGTGATGCAGTTAGCTTAGCGTAGTCGTCTTGGTTTAATTCAAAAACGGTTAGATAATTTTTAGAACATCTCTTAAATGTTATTCGAAGTTTTACGGGATATTTCCCGGTTTTCATTTTCATTCTGCGAGTATCGAGAATGATGGTTGTTGTTGCAGACATAACTGATAATTTTCATTTTCACAATAATCTTCCCCTCAAAAATTTGCAAACAATTTGCAAACAAACTCCAGTTAAATGCTCATAAATGAAGCATAATCAAAACTACTTAATTTGGTTAACTAAATGAAAATCAATATGATAGTTAAAATGGATTAAGGCTCATTCAACTAAATTAAGTTTTAAAAAATTCTCAAAATCTGCCGTTCGCAAGGATGTGCAGGTTCGATTCCTGTTCTGGGCACCTGAATTACTTTTATTAAAGCCCGGGTGCCGGGCTTTTTGTTTTGTATTTATTAACCTGTTATTATACAATAACTTCACCGATATATTTTAGCCGGTGTATTAAACATATTAAGCATAAAAAAGACCATCCTTTACGAACGGTCTTTGCAATCGGTTTGATAATCTATTTACGCTACTTTCTTCATAGCACTCACAAGATCAAAATCAATTTTGCTGGCTGTGCCTGCAGTGAAGGTTATCACCTGTTCCTGCGGTATGTATCCCGGGCATGTAATGGTAAATGCATAGCTGCCTTCAGCAATGCGGTTAATGCGATACTGACCTTTTGCATCAGTAGTGGCTGTATACTTTTCATCCATTGAAATGATGGTAACACCTTGCACCGGCAGGTTAACCTCATTAACAATAAGGCCCCGCAGGCTTGCAGAGCCTTCGCCTTTGTACACAGATACCAGCTGGCTGAAAGTGAATTGCTTTTTAGCGGCGGGCACATCTTTAAAAATCTGCTGGCCATCTTTCAGCATTTCTATCACACTTGCATAAATGGCATTATTAGTATCAATCTTGTTGCTGGTAGCCATCTGCTTTTCCATGTTCAGGGAAAAGAAGATAACGGACAGATCAATGCAAGTGTTACCATCGTTTTGAAACGTGGTTTGAAAAGCTGCAGGCATGTTGTCGTAGGCCGTAAGATCATTAAGGTTAGCAGCAATAAAAGTATTGGCTGCATCAATAAGGCTGCGAACGCCGCTCCAGTTATCAACAGAAGCTTTGTTGTAGAACGCAGCACCGGCAGCATCCAGCTTAGTGTTTACCATGCCTTTATCATAGGCTTTCAT
>CAXSEB010000377.1:0-1148 GCA_964235805.1 uncultured Chitinophagaceae bacterium
AGTGTGCGTCCCTGGTTAAGAATATCTAAAAATTGTTTTGGATAATTCAAACGGCTTACGGGCCAGAACCTGCTCCCAATGCCACCCGCCATTATTGCTACATAATTGTTTTTATTCATTTCTATTATTGATTAAATAATTCCTTCCCGCACAAGATCGTGCAAATGTATTATTCCGGCATAACCGCTATCATGTGTAACCACGAGCTGGTTTATATTGTTTTTCCGCATTATATCCAGGGCTGTTACAGCAAGTTCACCACTTGTAATTGTCTTTGGTGCTGATGTCATAATATCCTTCGCTTTTACCTCATTTAAAGAAACATCTTTCTCCAGCATTCTTCTTAAATCACCATCTGTAATTATACCAAGAATTTTGTCTTCACCATCAAGTACAACGGTTGCGCCTAAACGCTTTTTTGTTATTTCTATTATTACTTCTTTCAAAAGGCTGGATGCTTTTACTGAAGGCTTTTCATTATTTAAAGAAAGATCTCCAACCTGCAGGTATAATTTTTTGCCTAAAGTACCACCCGGATGGAATTTGGCGAAATCTTCTGATCCGAAGCCTTTCATTTCCATAAGGCATATTGCAAGGGCATCGCCTAAAACTATTTGCGCTGTTGTACTGCTTGTGGGCGCCAGATTATTTGGGCATGCCTCTTCAGTAACGGTTGAATTTATAACGAGGTCTGCACAATTTGCAAGATAGCTTTGCATATTTCCGCAAATAGCAACTATAGTGTTTTTAAAGTTTTTTATTAGAGGAATTAATATTTTTATTTCAGGGCTATCACCACTTTTACTAAGAATCATTACCACGTCATCTTTTTGCACCATTCCTATATCGCCGTGAATAGCATCCGCGGCATGTAAAAACAAAGATGGTGTTCCGGTACTATTGAGGGTTGCTACAATTTTCTGTGCAACAATTGCGCTTTTGCCAATCCCGCTTACTACTAATCTTCCTTTACAGTTATTAATTGTTAACACAGCTTTTTCAAAGTCCTCATTTATTAATTCAGCCAATTCATTTATAGAACGTGCTTCAACCTCAATTGTTTTTTTAGCAGATGAAATAATATTGTAAGTACTCATTTAGATATATAGTAAAAAGTAAATTAGCTAAACAAAAATGATAAAGCTTTA
>CAXSEB010000377.1:1158-2100 GCA_964235805.1 uncultured Chitinophagaceae bacterium
GTATCTTATCTACAATATTTTTTATAAAGAAAGGTTATACTATTAAACAATTTCAGTCAAATCATTTGTCAAAATCAATTGAATTAACTTTGACCTCTTTTTAAAAAATGTGGAAAGAAAAGAAAGACCATGCCTACCAAAGTAAAAACTAAAAGCAAGCAAATAAAACCCCCAATAGAGAAAGCCACAAAAAGCAACAACGTAAGCCTACTTTCAAATCACCTGCAGAAGCATTTTGGTTTTGATAGCTTTAAAGACACACAGGAACAAATAATTACCAATCTTCTTAATGGTAAAGACACATTTGTAATAATGCCAACCGGAGGAGGTAAAAGTCTTTGCTACCAATTGCCAGCCTTAATAAGCGAAGGCTGTGCTATTATTGTTTCTCCACTTATAGCTTTAATGAAAAACCAGGTTGACCTGGTACGTGGCTATAGCACTGCCGATCACATTGCGCATTTTTTAAATAGCACACTTAATAAAGGGCAACAAAAAATTGTTAAAGAAGATCTGGTTTCGGGAAGAACTAAAATGCTATATGTTGCTCCTGAAACACTTACTAAAGAAGAAAATGTAGACTTTTTCAAGGATCTGAAAATTTCTTTTTTTGCCGTAGACGAAGCCCATTGTATTAGTGAGTGGGGACATGATTTCAGGCCAGAATATAGAAGATTGCGGGAAATAATGGACCAGATTGATAAGAGAATTCCTGTGATTGCTCTAACAGCAACGGCTACCCCAAAAGTGCAAAGCGATATCATTTACAATTTAGGATTGCGTGATCCTAAGATATTTATTTCTTCATTTAACCGGCCTAATTTATATTATGAAGTTCAGCCTAAGTTAAAGAAAGAGCAGGCCGTAAAAAGCATAGTAAAATTTATCTCTCAAAATAAAGGCAAGAGCGGAATTATATATACTTTAAATCGTAAAACTACA
>CAXSEB010000378.1:0-2087 GCA_964235805.1 uncultured Chitinophagaceae bacterium
GTTAGCTGCCATGACTGAATCATTTAAAATGGTAGACTACGTTGTTGGTTTGGTAAACCCAGCATCTGCCAAAACTTCACAGGCTGTACCCCCGGTATTATCCGGTGCGGCTTCGGTTACTACCTATATGAACAATGTATTAACAGCTTATGATGCAGGTTCAACAGCCAAAAAGCTGGAAATTATTATGACTCAGAAATGGATACAAAGTTTTGGCTGCTCTATTGATGCTTATACGGATAAAAGACGGACAGGATATCCAGTAGTATTTGATCCTAGCAATACTACGATGGCTCCTGCTGGCAGATTTCAACCGCCGACAAATGGTGATCCTAATAATCCTGGTCAACCATCAATACCTGTGCAAATAGTTAGACCTTTTCCGCTTTCTTTACCATGGCCAACTCCTGAACTAAATTCAAATGCCAATGCACCTGCACAAAAAGAACCTTCAACATATAAACCATTCTGGCTTCCATAATCATTTAAAAATTTAAGTATGAAAAATAGTATTTTATATAGTATAGTATGTCTACTGGTATTTGGATTTGGCAGCTGCCGTAAGCAAGATAACCCTAACCTTCCCGCTGGATTAGCGAGAGTTCCCCAAATTATAACCACTATTGATGCATCAGCTAGTCAAGCTATTGACTTGTTGAATTTAAATTCATTTTCAGGTAAGTTTACTGTTGATATGTACAATAATGATGTTCCACCAGCTAAAGTAGATATTGTTGTTATTAAAAATGGAGATAAAACTAATATCAAAACTTTTAAAGCTGGCGTCACTACACTACCGGCTACCTTTTCTGTTACTAATAGTGATTTAGTTAGTTTATTTGGAACTGCACCATTATTAGCAGATAGTTATACATTTGGGGCAGATATCACCACGAAAGATGGTGCTTTTTGGCAGGCTTTTCCTCCAGGGGGAAATGCTTATGGGGCATTCCTGAATAGTTTTCCATCTAAAACTCCGGGTACATTAAACCCTACTACAGGGGTAATTACCGGTGGCAATTCAGGAATTTCTACTACCGCCACTTTTGCTGCTATTTGCGCTTTTAACGCATCAGACTATGCAGGTAATTTTAAAATTACCAGTGATCCTTGGGCAGACTATACAGCTTCGGGACTAACTATTATCCCAGTAACTGTTGTAAATTCAACAACCCTATCTATTATATCTCCGCTTAATGGACTTCCAATTCTTATTACTGTAAATACTGGGAATAATACAGTTTCCGTGGCAAAGCAAGCTTACGGGGATTATAAAACTACTACAAATCTTGCATTAAAAGATCCAACTTTCACTTATGGTCTTGTGAGTGTTAACAGTAGTGGTACTAATAATTTTGTTTCTCCTTGTGCTAAGAGCATAAATCTTGGGTTATCATATACCGTTTCGGTAGGGGGATTTGGAACTTTTAATTTAAATCTAGTAAAGCAATAATTAAATTGCTTTTAAACAAAAGAAGCCGTTTCATAACAAGTGAGGCGGTTTTTTTATTTTATAAAAAATACTCAAGCAAATATCATTTTTATTTACGTGCCTGAGTATCTAAAAAACTGGATGATTCAAATTAAGTAGCAAAAGGCTTTATCAGGCTGCTTTTTTTCTCAGATTGTGGGCAAGAGCAAGTAAACCAGCCTCTATTTTTGCTTTTGGTTTGGAGCGAAGCAGGAAGCGTTTGAACTGATGATTGTTTTTGATGTTTGCAAACACAGGTTCTACATCCCACGGACGTTTTTTGCGGTGATAAATACCCTTCACACTGTTTAGATTTTCCCGTACCTGCTGCTTGTATTTATTAAGGCTGTGATTTATTTCTATTATTCGGTTGCTTTTGGATTTATGACACACTCCTCTTAAAGGACAACCATTGCAGTTAGCAGCCTGGTAAGGGTGGATGGTTTGGGTGAAGCCTGTTTTTGTTTTTGTTTGATGTGTGCCTATGTGCTGCATGTGTTGTCATCGGGCAGATGTAGCAATCTTTTTCGCTGTTGTAATAAAGACTGTCCGGTTTAAAGTTATATTTTTTATCCGGCTTACTGCTTTGTTGTTTATCAAAATAATTATACTTCAC
>CAXSEB010000379.1:0-226 GCA_964235805.1 uncultured Chitinophagaceae bacterium
CGTTTGGGTTAACTTGTTGGGCCAAGGGCGTGGTTATCCTGTTGGTTAATAAATGCCATTGCTGCTGCGCATTTGCAGAAAAGTAATATAAAACCAGAAATATTAAGGAAATTTTTCTTTTCATCAGAAGGTTATAAATACAGTTAACACCTTTTCAATATTTTTCTAAAGCCTAATGTTTACATGCTTCTTTTTTGGCGCAGATTGAGAGGGTTTAGCGGGTTTT
>CAXSEB010000379.1:236-2050 GCA_964235805.1 uncultured Chitinophagaceae bacterium
CTTCTTTTAGCACATAAAAAATAGGAAGTTTTATACTTTTTTTAACAGAAGTAATATTAATTTTTAGCTGGTAAAAGAAGTATTGCTATTTCATTAACTCTATATAAGCTGTTATTATAAATAACTTTATTTACAGGTTATACTTATCAATAAACTTTAAAGGGCCATCCGGTAAAGAATGGCCCTTTTAATTATAACAAGGTTTTTAGTAAGTAAGCTTTTGAACAGGAGAAAAAACCATGTCTTCTACCCCGGCTATCCGGATACCTACACGAGCATAAACATAATTTTGTGTTACCGTAAACTTAGGTATAGCAACACTTAAATTTACATTAGAGGGATCGGTAATTGCTGTCCCTGCTAAATCAACTTCAGCGGCATGATCCGCTGAAGAGGTAAACTGTGTTTTATTGACAAACAAACTCACCGTCTGTATATTTTTGGCAGTAGCGTCAGTAATATCTTTTTCTATACTAAATTTTGCTGTGATATTACCGCCGGAAGCAGCCAACACTGCATTTCTTACCATATAATATGGCGTAACTTCAATATTTACGGTTTGGTCACCGCTAAGATTGATAGCTATACTATCCCTGCCACCGGAAGGAAGTTCTTTCCATTGGAAAGGGCCTTGTCCGCCAGGTATTGTAAATTTGTAATTACCATTAAAAGTTAATACAGAATAAGTCCCATCCTGATCAAATGTTCCGCTTATCGGCGTATTGCCTGCAAAGCCAGATTGGTAAAGCCTAAAAGGCACTTGGTTATATTCAACATTAACCGGGGTTCCTTTGTACATTAACTGCCCCTTTAAAGTTACAGATGGCGGGGCATAATTGTCCAGCTTACATGCTGCACTAAGTAGCATCAGGGAAAGTATGACGATGTAATGAAATTTAATTTTCATAATTTCTAATTAAAATATCTTATAAATTATTGGTTCGGTTGTCTGATAATTTTGGGGTTGGCAGCAATGATACCGTCATTAATATTAGAGTAATAATTGCCAAGCCTAAAATTAAGCACTCCTGTTACGTTTGACGGCAGCACTTCTTTAAATACCCATTTACCATCATTTGCACCTCCCGGATTGTAAAATTTATACGGATACAAACCCCATGGCTGGGTATTCCTTTTTGTAGCTGAACCAATGTTAGTTGTTAAATCTGCTAATGATTCTGTATTACCGTCCCAAACCTTGGTAGCTATCCTCCAGCGTTTCATATCAAATAAAATCTGCCCTTCAAATGAAAGTTCTGCACGGCGTTCATGTACAATACGGTCAAAGTAATTTCCGGCAGTTAAACTAAGCGGCATGGTTAAACCAGCCCTTGCACGTACCTGATTGATATAAATAGATGCATTGTCAAAATCACCTAATTCTGCAGATGCTTCGGCAGCATTCAGTAAAACTTCGCCATAACGATAACGGATAAAGTTAACATCACTGCCACGTCCTCTTCGGCCTGAACCCGTTGCCGGATCTAAATATTTACGGATGTAAAAACCCGTCTGGCTCCTAAGCGGTTCGCCGGTAGGTGTAGGCCCGTCTTTTCCAACAACCTGCACTTGTGCTGATCCGCCAGGCAGTGCGGTTAAGTGAGTTGCATCATCGCTGCTGATAATATTGCCATTAGGCAATAAATAACCTCCCCAAATATCAATAAATGCTGTTTTCCAGAAAAAGTGGGGCAGCATTACCGTACCTGCCAACCTTGCATCCCTGCCTGCAAAAGGATCCTGCTGATCAGTATAATAAATTGGGTTACCTGAAGCATCTTTTGTTGGTATTGGGGCAAAAGTATTATCCAGTT
>CAXSEB010000380.1:0-2042 GCA_964235805.1 uncultured Chitinophagaceae bacterium
TTCAAAAGATAATGTTTTAAAGGCTGATAAAAAGTTTGACTTTATAATTGCAGATGTTCCGTGCACTGGCTCCGGCACCTGGTCACGTACACCTGAACAGCTTCATAATTTTGATAAAAAGCAAATAAAAAAGTATAGTGATCTGCAAAAGCAAATAGTTGAAAAAGTATCAGATAATTTAAAACCAGGAGGTTACCTCTTGTATATCACCTGTTCCATATTTAAACAAGAAAACGAAGATGTAGTTGAATTTTTGAAAGAAAAAACAAACCTGCGCCTCTTTAGGAAAGAATTATATAAAGGTTATAAAACCCACGCTGATACAATGTTTGCAGCGTTGTTTACACTGTAATATTTACAAATTAAGGTTGTTATTTCGCCCAATATTATTTTGCGGCTCCTAACAACCGAACACTTTTTTTCAATATTCCATCATCATACTTAATAATATAAATGCTTTTGCCAATTGTCTGCAGATCCTGAAATTGTATTAATTGCGGCTGACCGGCTTGTATGTTAATTTGCTTTTTAGAATACAGTTTTCCCGTGTTATCGTATAACTTTAAATTAGCAGTTCCGGTTTGTGAAGGCTTTAGTAATACATTAAAATCTTTAGTAAAAGGATTAGGATAAACCTTTATCCAATCATTACCTAAAATTGAACTTGCATTCTTCAGCACTCTTTGTTGCAATAAGTAATCATAAGCCTTATTAAAGTCAGGAATTCCATATCCTATCCTGTCATTTGGGTTGGTGTAAAAGTTACTGCTCTTCTTTACGGCCTCTATGATTTGCATATTTGTAAAATCAGGAAAGGCCTGCCATAAACATGTGATAAGGCCAGCCAGGTTTGGCGTTGCAAATGAAGTACCGTCTCCGGTTGCAGGTTGATTATTAGTATTGGCAAATGTGGTGCCTTGCCCCACGGAAGCAACAGTAGGTTTTACCTGGCCATCGCTGGAAGGCCCGTAACTGCTAAAAGCTGCCGCACTTCCTTCATTATTTACAGCCCCAACTGCCACAACACTATCTGCATCTGCAGGAGTAGTAATAAAGTGCCATGAAGAATTACCTTCATTGCCTGCTGCTACCACTGATATTATCCCTTTCCTGGCGGCAAGGTCACATGCTCTTGCAATTATTGTTGTATTGCCGTTCATATCCCGATAAGTATGATCGAAAATAGAATTATCAAAAGTGCTATAACCAAGTGATGTTGAGAAGACATCAACACCAATACTATCCGCTCTTTCAGCCGCTGCTGCCCAGTTTTGTTCTTCAACAGGAAATTCAGAAGAAGCATCTTCTGTACGATATAAATAAAAAGTTGCCTTAGGGCAGCTTCCAACTAATTGGCCCGGCCAGTTGGCTGCAATAATTGAAAAACAAAACATTCCATGAGCATTATCTTCATCAACGCTTACTTCGTTATTTACAAAGTCATATGTCTCAGCAATCTGGTTATTATTTCTTACACTATCAAAAGCAGTCACGGATTTATAATGATAAAATCCGGCATCCATAATTGCTATCATCATCCCTTCTCCTTTATAGCCGTTGTTATGCAAAAATTCGCCATGATGAATGTGTATTTGCGGATAAGCGGCGCCATAGCTGTAGTCATCTGAAGTAGTTTGCAAGTTTTGGTAAGGTGAAATTACATTAACAGATTCTGTAAACTTAACGGCTCTAATGCTTGCTGCCGGTCTCCTTAGTGGCTGCGAGCTAAGTACGAAAGAGAAATTATTTATCTTAGTTAGAACAGCAGCATCTGTGGTTTGTATACAAACCTGGTTAAGCCATTTTGAGCTGTTAAGAATAGTAACTGCACCTGCTAAACGCACACTGTCAATGTATGAAGGCGTAATGGGAAGATCGGTTTCGTCTATCGGTATGTTCTGTTTTTTTCTTCTTGCAATAGATCTATCTGATAAAAATTTTGACGGATCTGAAATTGAATAAGGCGTTGCAGCTTTATCCTTAAACCTTATAATGAATTTGGAAAATTGGGCATCTGCAGGTTGATAAAAACCAAATAAGAT
>CAXSEB010000381.1:0-2022 GCA_964235805.1 uncultured Chitinophagaceae bacterium
TAAGAAAATGTAATTAATATATATTCTAAATTTCAATAAGCTATGCTTTTTAAACGTAGAGAATTTTTACAGGCAGGTTCATTAGCTACAGCATCTTTTATGATGCCGCAGTTTTTAAAAGCCTTTGAATCCAGAAACATGGTGCCTCCGGGCAACAAAGTGATAGTAGTAATTCAGTTAAGCGGCGGTAATGATGGACTTAATACAGTTATACCTGTTACAAATGATATTTACTACAAGGAGAGGCCGAAGCTCGGAATTCAAAAAGAAAGATCGTTGCTTTTAACAGATGAAATTGGATTAAATCCGGCGCTTACAGGATTTAAAAATTTATATGATAATGGAAGTCTTGCCATTTTAAACAGCGTTGGTTATCCCAACCCTGACCGTTCACATTTTAGAAGCATGGACATTTGGCAAAGCGGCGCTGATAGCAACGAATATGTAAACACTGGCTGGCTCGGAAGATACCTCGACGCACAGTGCAGTGGCTGTGATAAGCCAGCACAAGCTATTGAAGTTGATGACATTTTAAGCTTTGCCCTAAAAGGAGAAGATAAGAAAGGGCTTGCAGTAAAAGATCCAAAAAAATTATTCAATACAAGTAGCTCAAAATTTTTTAAAGACATAAGTGCAGATCATCATTCGGGAGAAGAATCTGTTGATTATCTATATAAAACAATGAGCGAAACTTTAAGTAGTGCCGAATATATTTTTGAGCAGAGCAAATTGCATCCGTCCTTTCAAACATACCCTACTACTAGATTAGGCAAAAATTTGAAAACGATAGCCTCGTTAATCTTATCAAATATTGATACAAAGGTTTATTATGTAAGCCTTGGCAGTTTTGATACACACGTTAACCAGGAGAACCAGCAGAAAAGGTTATTTACTGAACTTGATGGAGCGTTAACTTCCTTTGTAAAAGACATGAAAGATAACAACCGTTTTGAAGATGTAATGCTAATGACATTTAGTGAATTTGGAAGAAGGGTTTCTCAAAATGCAAGCGGGGGCACCGACCACGGCACTGCAAACAACATGTTTCTTATCAGCGGAAGACTAAAACAAAAGGGAATGCTGAATCCAATGCCCGATCTTAACGATTTGAACGAAGGTGATCTGAAGCACAAAATAGATTTCAAAGCGGTGTATGCTACTATTTTAAATAAATGGCTTGCTGCTGATGATAAAAAGATTTTGGGAAAGCAGTATGATCATCTAAGTTTCATTTGAGAAATTTTAGGAAAGATGTTAGAGCTCTTTTTTAAGTATTACTATCAGCGTGAATTTCAGCACTCTCTCTTTTCATGGCAATCCGGTATAAAATTAATGCCATCGCTATAAAGAATAAAACTCCAATAACCTGGTACCAGCCTTCGCCAAATATTCCGCTTAGCGATTTTTCCAGGTTAACCACTTCTAATTTCCTTGCAATGTTTTCGCTTCCTGCAATCAGCAAAGCAACTATTACTCCGGCTAAAGCACCGCCTGCTACTAAACCTGTTGCAAACAAATTTCCTTTACCCAGATCATCTTCTGTTGCAACTTCTCCTCTGCGTTTTTTTCTCCAGTCAACTAAACCTCTTACGGCGCCTCCTGCAAAAATTGGTAGTGTAGTACTTAAGGGAAGATAAGCACCTACCGCAAAGCTTAAAGAGTTAACTCCACACAATTCCATTACCACAGCCAATGCAACGCCTACAAAAACAAATTGCCAATCAAGATTAAATGATAAGATTCCTTTTATCAACGTTGCCATTAAAGTTGCCTGTGGTGCAGGAAATTTATCAGTTCCAATTGCATGAGAAAAACCTTGCTGAACCATCTCAGTGGTTGGCTTATCAAGAATCTTTATAGTTAAACCAATTACTAAAGAAGAAACTATTGCACCGATAAATAAAGCAAGCTGCTGGTTCCTGGGAGTGGCGCCAACAAGAAAGCCCGTTTTTAAATCCTGTGAAGTTGCTCCGGCATTGGCTGCTGCAATGCAGATCATTCCACCCACAACAAGCACCATTG
>CAXSEB010000382.1:0-2010 GCA_964235805.1 uncultured Chitinophagaceae bacterium
GCAGCAAGCCCATCTCCCATTATTAAACCATTCGGATCCATCGTAGGTCCATCTTTGAAGGGAGGCACTATGGCATCTCCCTGTCCTATAAATTGAAAACCTGAAACTAATGCTATTGAATGGCCATTATTAATAACAAAAGCGGAATGATAACTGGCTGCAATTATCTTACAGTTGGAAGGATTTGAAGGATTGCCTATCAACTTAATAAGATTACCATTTTCATGGTTTAGCACAATTGCTTTGTCCAACTTATAAGTGCCATCAGCAATCAATATAGAAACAGTATCTGTAAGTGTATGCCCTGATAAAAAAGACATTGCTGCATTAATGGTGGGATAATCTGCCGGCACATTTAATATAGCTGGCATTGGTTTTTGTATTTTTGTTAGAAGGTTGGTGGGATTATTACTTTTGAAAACGAGTAAATTATTTTTATCTAAAGTTATCTTATAATTTGAATATTTGTTATCGTCACATTTAAACGATGAACCTACAGCTATGCAAGCATTAAATATGATTAGATTAAAGAACTTGAAATAATTTCTAAGCAGTAACATTAATTTTTTATTGCCTGGATAGTATTGCATATGTTTTTTATTTAAGCTGATAGTAGTTTATATGAATCTGCTTTTCTACCAATAGATTATTGCTGAACTGACTTTACAACTACAATAAATGACAGATCATTTCTTTACCAGGAAGACCTTTAAAAAACCTCTGTTTTGCGTTGCTGCCACCAACTGATGGCCGTCGGCACTTTTAAAAGCTGTTAATGATTTCCCGTTTCCCGGTAAGTAAAACCCGCTTTGCTGAATAGATAAAGGAGTGAAATTACCTTTGCCATCGCCCTGTAATAAAAGCCCGTTTGACGCATCAAGTCGTCCATTTGAAACTTCGGCTCCATAATCATTTTCACACAGCAGGATATCTGTGTTTCCATCTTTATTAAAATCATCTGCAATCATACCAAACACAGGCGCTAACTGCGCTATTGCTGGTAAAGGTTTCATCTCAAATTTTCCATTACCAAGATTATGAAGGTAGCTGCATGAAAAATAATTAGCATGAGATTTCAGGCTTCCTGAAAGTTGGCTTTCGTTAAAAAGTTGGTCTATTGTTGCTTCAGCAAAGCTTTTATACGTTATAAATTTTTTCTTAAGAAAGGGCAATTGAGCAACCACTTCATCGCGGCTTTCCGCAGGATATTCTTTGTAAGAGCCATCTTTGTCTTTCATAAATTTTGTAGTGATGCTTTCAAATGTTCCATTCTTATCAAAATCATTATAATAATTGTTGATAGGAAACTTTTCATTGCCATTGAAAAAAGAATTTTCACCGAGATTACCAGCTATGTAATGAGTTTGGCTGTTCCACCAGCCAAACTCATTACCAATGCCTGATGCAGCTGTTTCGTTTATAAATGTGCCATGCTGATTTTTTAAAAAAATAATTGGCATCCATTCTCCTGCAATTATCAGATCAGGCCAGCCGTCATTGTTATAATCTGTAGAGATCGCATCACAAATAAGACCTATATTTTGTAATGTGGTAGCAACGGTTTTGGTAACATCAGTAAACTTAAGCACTATCAAGAATTCCTTTTCGCCTTATAGGATCATGATAAGGCGAAATAGTATTGAAGATATAATGAATAGAATCATAAGTGTGGGAAACTTCGTCCAACGCAAACTTCCCCTTTACTTCATCAAATTTCCAATTTGCAACAAGGTTATTTTGAGATTGCGCTGCGCTGGAAAAGGTAAAGGAAATTACAAGTACAATTAAAGGATATAAAAAACTTTGTACTTTTTTCATAATTCAATGACTGTGCATTAAAATATCCATCAAATTTTAGACTGTAACATCAAACTAATTACTGACTTAATCCTGATGTATAGCTATTCTATTATCTCTTATTAAATAAGTGTTATTGACCAATATCTGAATATCTGTTTGTATTTAATTTTCAGAAATTAAAGTTGACGTAACAAGAGGCTTGTGAACTTC
>CAXSEB010000383.1:0-1030 GCA_964235805.1 uncultured Chitinophagaceae bacterium
GCCTGCTTCAGCAGATCCTCTACGATCCGCTTTCTGATTGTCTCCAGATCGGGGCCGGTAACCTTTTTTATTATTCTTGTTCCGTAAACAAATGCCAGGCTGTTTACTTTTATATGCAGGCTGCTGAAAGCAGAAATAAAAATGGTTATACAAACCAATGTGGTTAGATAGAAAGCAGGTGGAGAAATCTTTTTCATATCGATCGTTTTACGATGAAATGTGTAGTGAGGAGGTGATGAAGTGCAGCAGTTACGGGTCTCAGTTTATTTTGTCGCAATGGTAAGCTTGATGCTAAGTAGGGATTTAGTTTTTACTGTCATCCTTCACTAATTTCTTAAAGTATAAATCTTCAAAATGAAAGTCGCCGGTCTCTATGTTCATTTTAAAGCTTTTTACTTTTTTGTCTGTATCTTGTTCGAAGATAATTTCACCCGCAGGAATAAATCCATCATTAAAAATAATTTTCAATTTGTCTTTGCTTAGGTAATATAAACAGCCTGATAATAATTCTTTGGTTGGCAATAATGATAGAACGGCTTCTCCATTCTGCTTTTTGATAATTGCCTTGCCATATATCTTATCTTCATATTCTCCTTCGTAGTTTCCGATGTTCGGTAATGCAGACTTGAGTTTACTAATATCTTTTTCTTTATCCCACATGTATATGGTGCTTTTACGAGACATATTTTTGTCAGCTTGCAGCCAGTCTGTTTTCTCCAGTTTTGTCAAATAATCTGTGATGAAACGTATTAATTGGTCATTGATGGGAGATATCTTATTGGTCAGTATAACCATGGCATCACCGCTTTTCGGAAACAGCACAATACTTGATTTATAGCCTGGCATTCCCCCATCATGGCTTAAAACCTTTTTTCCATCGTTGTAACTTATGTACCAACCGAAACCATAACCTTTTTCGGTAGTTCCGGATGTCAAAGTTTTAATGCTTGTTATTGTTTCAAAGGCATTTTCACTTATGATGATCGTGTCGTTGATTCTTCCTTTTCCAATCCACATTTGCATCCACTTC
>CAXSEB010000383.1:1040-2006 GCA_964235805.1 uncultured Chitinophagaceae bacterium
ATCCATGTTTACCAACTGAATTGGTTTATTTTTCAAGTGTGGATGAGCGTAATCTTTGTCTTTCTTCATCTGCAAAATGCTTGTAGAGGTACGTGTCATAGATAAAGGCGTAAGTAACTTTTCCCTAATAAATTCATCATAGGTTTTACCTGAAACTGCTTCAATAATCATTCCGGCAACTAAGTACATAACATTCTGGTAACCGAAGTCAATCCGAAAATTGTTTCTTATTGGTGAATATTGAATCTTGCTTACAATCTCTTTTTTTGTATAGTTAGTTCCATACCATAATAAGTCCCCGTCATATGAAATTAACCCCGACCTATGGCTTAATATATCGCTAACAGTCAGTTCCTTTGTTATCCATGGGTCACTCAGTTTAAAATCGGGAAGAAATTTTATCACCTTATCGTTCCACCTGATTTTGCCTTCGTCAACCAATACAGCCATTGCTGCAGCTGTAAATGCCTTTGTACAGGATGATAATGGAAATATAGTTTGAGTTGTCACCGGAAAATTGTCCAGCGTACTTGTTACGCCGTAACCTTTTTTAAAAATTATTTTGTTTGCTTTAATGATTCCAATGGCAAGTCCTGGCACTTTATAGTCGATCACCTGTTTTGCAATAAAAGCGTCAAGCGAATCCATCTCTTGTTGCTGTGCAAAAATGAAATTCGGAAGTATAAAAACAAATGTGAATATTTTTTTCATTTTCGGTTTAATATATTTTGCCTATACTTTGGAGTATACGCTTGCTTTGAAAGGCATCATTACCAGTTTTGCAACGGCTGTACTTTTCTGTTCGCATGCTGCTCCGCCTTTTGCGGAACAAGGGCTACGGTAATGGTACTGCTGGTATTGGCCGGCAGGCGCACTTCAAAGCCAACAAGTGCGGTGCCGGGGTTGGGTGCATCATAATCGTGCGGGGGCTCGGTAGGCCATGTTTTCATGGTCACCTTTGCAGGC